>NZ_JAKZJI010000040.1:0-538 GCF_031142805.1 Streptococcus sp. IsoGale022
CCGCAAGTGCCATAATGCCAAATTTTCCAACTTCTTGGAGTCGGTCTTTTGCTTTCTTTTCCAAAAAGTGAGCGATATATCTTGCTCAAAGCAGCTAACAGAAGAACAAGTACGGCATAAACCGATGCCAGTCCCAGCAGAGCGACAGAGCCATAATCCTTTATCACCTCCCAAAGCGAGAGCTTTTCTAAATTATTATAGGTTGTTTCAACTTCTGTTCGGCCTTGGCGCTGTTGCAAAAGCCAATAGTTGCTGACTAATAAATGACCGTCTTTTATCACATCTTTCACATAAAAGGTATAAGCGGGGGCAAGGCGCGAAATAGAGGTCGGGCCTTGCTGAATGGAGCGAGAAGTTCGATACATGCCCTCTTGAAAGTCTTTTTGAGACTGGCTAGGGGCTTGCTTTTTCTTACCAAAGACCAAATCGGGTAGACCAAAAGAATAGGTGGCTTCTTCTCTCTGATTTACCATAGTAACCATGCCAATACCCGATTTGAAATCTAGCGAAATCAGGGTGGAAAAACCGGCAAAAGAAT
>NZ_JAKZJI010000041.1:0-519 GCF_031142805.1 Streptococcus sp. IsoGale022
GGTGCATCTGTCTCTGCAAGTGAGTCAGCGTCGACGAGTGCATCAGTATCCGCAAGTACATCCGCCTCAACTAGCGCCTCAGTAAGTGCAAGTGAATCAGCTTCGACGAGTGCGTCTGTCTCCGCAAGTGAATCAGCGTCGATGAGTGCATCAGTATCCGCAAGTACATCCGCCTCAACCAGCGCGTCTGTAAGTGCAAGCACCTCAGCGTCAACGAGTGCGTCAGTGAGTGCAAGTACATCCGCCTCAACTAGCGCCTCAGTAAGTGCAAGTACCTCAGCTTCAACCAGCGCCTCAGTAAGTGCCAGCACGTCCGCATCAACCAGTGCATCCGTAAGTGCAAGTGAATCAGCGTCGACGAGTGCGTCTGTCTCCGCAAGTGAATCAGCGTCGACGAGTGCATCGGTAAGTGCCAGCACGTCAGCGTCAACGAGTGCATCTGTATCCGCAAGTACGTCTGCCTCAACGAGTGCATCTGTATCCGCAAGTACGTCCGCTTCAACGAGTGCCTCAGTTTCA
>NZ_JAKZJI010000042.1:0-463 GCF_031142805.1 Streptococcus sp. IsoGale022
CAGAAGATGAGCACCCTTAGCTCAACTGGATAGAGTACCTGACTACGAATCAGGCGGTTAGAGGTTCGACTCCTCTAGGGTGCATTAAGTAATAACTTAAGTTCGGGAAGTAGCTCAGCTTGGTAGAGTACTTGGTTTGGGACCAAGGTGTCGCAGGTTCGAATCCTGTCTTCCCGATAGATGGCGGTGTAGCTCAGCTGGCTAGAGCGTCCGGTTCATACCCGGGAGGTCGGGGGTTCGATCCCCTTCGCCGCTATAATGATCTTGTCGGACCTTTAGCTCAGCTGGTTAGAGCTCTCGGCTCATAACCGAGTGGTCGTAGGTTCAAGTCCTACAAGGTCCATAGTGTTATCTTGGAGGATTACCCAAGTCCGGCTGAAGGGAACGGTCTTGAAAACCGTCAGGCGTGTAAAAGCGTGCGTGGGTTCGAATCCCACATCCTCCTTAGGGGCGAATAGTAATA
>NZ_JAKZJI010000043.1:0-430 GCF_031142805.1 Streptococcus sp. IsoGale022
TTTCACGCCAGACAAGCAATTTGTAGGTAAACCGAATCCAATCTCTGTAAAACGCGTCGATAAGAATGGCACGCCAGTAACTGCAACATACAGTCCAGAGTTCACTAAAGTAACTCCAACTGGTACTGGTGATAAGACAGAAGGCTTGCAAGGTCAGGTTCAAGAAGGTCATGTTATCTTCACTCCAGGCCATGATTCCGTTCCATTCCCAGCGGGCTCAACTCCACTGTTTGATAATGGTTCAGCAGTTAAAGAAGTGCTAAATGTCGGTAAGTTCGAAGTGGACGCAGACGGTAAGGTAACTTTCACACCAGACAAGCAATTCAAGGGGGAAACGCCAGAACTGGAATTGACTCGGACTGATGCGAATGGCACCGCTGTTACCGTCAAGTACCAAGCGGTAGTGAAAGAAGTGATTCCTACAGCTACC
>NZ_JAKZJI010000044.1:0-430 GCF_031142805.1 Streptococcus sp. IsoGale022
AGTACCCGTTGGAGTTACCTTGGCAAACTCTGGACTATAAGTAGCAGTCACTTCCGTTCCGTTTTTATCGACACGTTTCACGGTAACTGGATCTGGTGTACCAACATATTGTTTTTCAGGTGTGAAAGTCACTGCTCCATCTGGAGTGATGGTGTATGTTCCTTGGCCTGGAATGGTCTTCTTCTTGTTGCCGTCTGCGAAGCTTGGCTCCACTGTGTCATCGATTGGAACCAGCGGATCACCACCTGTGAAGGTTGGGGTACCCGTTTGAGGAACACCTTGCGGACCAGTGCTAGTCGCATTGGTAACTGTTGGAGTTACTTTAGTGAACTCTGGACTGTATGTTGCAGTTACTGGCGTGCCATTCTTATCGACGCGTTTTACAGAGATTGGATTCGGTTTACCTACAAATTGCTTGTCTGGGGTGAAG
>NZ_JAKZJI010000045.1:0-382 GCF_031142805.1 Streptococcus sp. IsoGale022
CAATACTATTCGTCCCTAAGGAGGATGTGGGATTCGAACCCACGCACGCTTTTACACGCCTGACGGTTTTCAAGACCGTTCCCTTCAGCCGGACTTGGGTAATCCTCCGAATATATAGTCCGTACGGGATTCGAACCCGTGTTACCGCCGTGAAAAGGCGGTGTCTTAACCCCTTGACCAACGGACCATAATATTATTAAAATGGGCACGAGTGGACTCGAACCACCGACCTCACGCTTATCAGGCGTGCGCTCTAACCACCTGAGCTACGCGCCCAAGTTCAAAAACTTGGTATGAACTATCGTTCAAAGCGGGTGACGAGAATCGAACTCGCGACAACAGCTTGGAAGGCTGTAGTTTTACCACTAAACTACACCCGCTT
>NZ_JAKZJI010000046.1:0-372 GCF_031142805.1 Streptococcus sp. IsoGale022
CTTATGTCCACGAGCATATTTTTCAGCCCTTGGGTATGGAACACACCGCTCTCTTACCTGATTTGTCGGACAATACCTATGTCCGAGACAAGCGGCAGGGCGAGAAAACCTATGATACAAATGGAAACTTATATCTAGATAAATTGCTTCCCGCAGATATTTATCCAGCGGGACAGGCGACAGGGACTTTTGCCGATTTCAAACGGTTCGCGCAAGCTCTTTTGAGAAAGGAAAAGCTCTTTAAGCGCCCAGAAACCTGGAATGAACTGTATCAGACAACTTCTACATTCTCAGATAAAGCAGTCGCTAAGAACGCTCACGGCTTTTGGGTGACAGAGTATGAGACAGGGGCGATTTTAGGACACGGCGGCT
>NZ_JAKZJI010000047.1:0-372 GCF_031142805.1 Streptococcus sp. IsoGale022
ATTATGTCCACGAGCATATTTTCCAGCCTTTGGGCATGAACCATACCGCTCTCTTACCTGATTTGTCGGACAATACCTATGTCCGAGACAAGCGGCAGGGTGAGAAAACCTATGATACAAACGGAAGTTTATATCTAGATAAATTGCTTCCCGCGGATATTTATCCAGCGGGGCAGGCGACAGGGACTTTTGCCGATTTCAAGCGGTTCGCGCAAGCTCTTTTGAGAAAGGAAAAGCTCTTTAAGCGCCCAGAAACCTGGAATGAACTGTATCAGACAACTTCTACATTCTCAGATAAAGCAGTCGCTAAGAATGCCCACGGCTTTTGGGTGACAGAGTATGAGATAGGCTCTATTTTAGGGCACGGCGGTC
>NZ_JAKZJI010000048.1:0-340 GCF_031142805.1 Streptococcus sp. IsoGale022
GAGTGGGGCTCTGCCACCAAACTGACCGTCTGGCTCAGCGTCATGCAGCTCTGGGAAGAAGGAAAAATTGACCTAAAAACAGATATAAAAGAGTATCTGCCCAAGGATTTCCTGAAACACCTCAAATACGACAAGCCCATTACCATGCTGGATCTGATGAACCACCAAGCGGGTTTTGATGAAACGCCGCTGAACACAGGAACAGGCAAGAGCTTGGAAGAATTACTAAAAAGCCAGCCCGCTCAAACTTATGAGCCAGGGACGGTGACATCCTATTCCAATTACAGTACAGCTCTAGCAGGCTATATCGTGGAGCGCATCAGCGGACAGGACTTTGCGG
>NZ_JAKZJI010000049.1:0-321 GCF_031142805.1 Streptococcus sp. IsoGale022
TACTGACGCACTCGTCGAAGCTGATTCACTTGCACTTACGGATGCACTGGTTGAGGCGGACGTGCTGGCACTTACTGAGGCGCTGGTTGAAGCTGAGATACTTGCACTTACTGAGGCGCTAGTTGAGGCCGATGTACTTGCGGATACTGACGCACTCGTCGAAGCTGACTCACTTGCAGAGACAGATGCACTCGTTGAGGCAGACGTACTTGCGGATACAGATGCACTCGTTGACGCTGACGTGCTGGCACTTACAGACGCGCTCGTTGAAGCGGACGTGCTGGCACTTACCGATGCACTCGTCGACGCTGATTCACTTGC
>NZ_JAKZJI010000005.1:0-122740 GCF_031142805.1 Streptococcus sp. IsoGale022
TTGTCAGCTTTTTCTTTTCGGTGTATAATAAGTGAAAATATTTCTTTACAGGAGGCGTTCATGAAAAAGAAACCAATTTATCTTTATGTTTTGCTGGGCTTGTCAACCGTAGGAACCTTGTGGGGACTTTTTAGCAAGTTCACTTCTTCTGATGCTGGAGTGAAAAGCATTCTTAAGCAGATAGAAGAACCAGCAAAATCCCAGTATGCAACTTATTTTAGCAAGAGTGCTGAAGTGGCGAATTCGCTAGCCAATAATTTCTTTTTTTACGGGCACATCATTCTCTTAATAGTGGCTCTTTTCTTCCTTTTTAGGAAAGATGTATTTAAGGCCAATCTTATCTACATTGCCGATGTTCTTGTGGGCTTGATTTCGACAGCCTATGCTTATGTGGTATCAAAGGGAATTATAGCTTCTTCTTTTTCAGACTCAACTCTTCTTTCGGCACAGATGACGGGGCTGAATTTCTCCATCCTCCTTTCAGTAGTCATTAGTCTAATCTTCCTTTCCATCGTCATCTTTAAGCTAGTCCAGCAGCAAAAAGAGGCTGAAAAAGCAGAACTAGCTGCAAATGAATAAGATTTGACAAATAACAGATAAGTGCTTACAATTTTAAGAAGCAATATCTGTTATTTTTTAGAATGGAGAATAAGATGACAAAGGTTTCCTTGGTTTACATCAGCTTGAGCGGCAATACAGAGAGTTTTGTCCGTCGGCTGACAGACTATTTGCTGGAGCAGCATCCAAGCCTAGAGGTAGAGAAGATTCATATCAAAGACCTGGTAAAGGAAGGGCAGCCCTTTTTTGAAATGGGCAATCCTTTTATCGCTTTTCTGCCGACTTATCTGGAGGGCGGCAATGGTGTGGACAATGGCGATGTAGAAATTCTGACAACCGATGTGGGGGACTTTATCGCCTATGGTCAGAATGCCAGCAAGTGTCTGGGCGTCATTGGCAGCGGCAATCGTAACTTTAACAACCAATACTGTCTGACAGCCAAGCAATACTCAGAGCGCTTTGGTTTTCCAGTTTTGGCTGATTTTGAAATGCGCGGCATGTTGGGAGACATTAAGAAGGTTGCGGGCATTATTGAAGAGCTCTATCACATTGAAAAAAACGAAAACCAGTGAGGTTTTCGTTTTTTGATGTTCTAAATCAAGCTTACATCTTTCCTGGCGCTTCTACTCCCAGCAAACGCAGAGCTTCTTTGAGGACAACAGCTGTTGAGTAGCTGAGAGCCAGACGGCTGTCGCGCTCAGGGCTTTCGTCCAGAATCCGTGTGTGCGCATAGTATTTGTTAAAGGCTTGAGCCAGACTGATAGCATATTTGGCAATCAGAGATGGCTCATAGTTATCAGCAGCCCGTTTGACAACGCGACCGAAGTCTTGGAGCAGCTTGATAATTTCCCAGCTTTCTGGATCGTTCAGGCTGTATGTAGCCTCTGCATCTGGCTGGAAGTTAGCTTTGCGCAGGATAGACTGGATACGAGCATAGGCATACTGGATGTAAGGGCCTGTTTCTCCCTCGAAGGAAACCATAGCTTCCAGGTCAAAGTCGTAACCATTGCGGCGGTCAGTTTTGAGGTCGTAGAACTTAACTGCCCCAACCCCAACTGCACGAGCAACAGCTTCCTTGTTTTCCAAATCTGGGTTTTTAGCTTCAATCTGGCTTTTTGCCCGGCTGATAGCTTCCAGCAGAGTTGGTTCGAGAAGGATGATATTTCCTTTACGTGTAGACAGTTTTTGACGGTTCTTAGTCACTAGACCAAAGTCAACGTGAATCATGTCATCGCTCCAGTCAAAGCCCATCTTTTTCAGAACAGCCTTGAGCTGTCTGAAGTGGTTGGCCTGCTCTTGACCTACAACATAGACATTTTTGACAAAGTTATAAGTGCGAGCCCGGTAGATGGCTGTTGCGATATCCCGTGTGATGTAGAGGGTAGCACCGTCTGATTTTTTAATCATAGCAGGCGGAAGGTTGAAGTCTTCCAAGTCTACAATGCTAGCTCCTTTGGATTCTTCTAGGAGCCCTTTTTCTTCGAGGATTTGAATCCCTTCGTCCATCTTGTCGTTGTAGAAGGCTTCACCGTTTAGACTGTCAAATTCGACACCTAGGAGTTCGTAGATACGGTTGAACTCCATCAGACTTTCGTCGCGGAACCATTGCCAGAGCTCAGTCGCTTCTGGGTCGCCGTCTTCCAGCTTCTTGAACCAAAGGCGGCCTTCGTCATCTAGAGATGGGTCGTTTTCAATCTCAGCATTGATACGCACATAGAGTTTGAGGAGCTCGTCGATAGGGTTGGCTTCAACAGCTTCCTGGCTTCCCCACTTCTTATAAGCTACCATCAGGAGGCCGAACTGTTTGCCCCAGTCTCCCAAGTGGTTGATTTTGATGGTGTTGTAGCCAATCTTGCGGAAGATGTTGGAAAGAGCATCACCGATAACAGTAGAGCGCAAGTGGCCGACTGAGAAAGGCTTGGCAATGTTTGGGCTGGATAGGTCAATGGTGACATTTTCCCCATTTCCTTCGTTTTGCTGGCCGTAGTCAGCTCCGTCTTTGATGACTTCTTTGATAACTTGGCCAGAAATTTCAGCTTTGCTGAGGAAAAAGTTGACATAAGGCCCAGTCGCAACGACTTTATCAAAATGCGCCGTGTCAATATTTTCAGCGATGTCAGCAGCGATAGCCTGAGGAGCTTTGCGCTCAGTCTTTGCCAGAGAAAAGGCAGGGAAGGCGATATCACCAAGTTCAGAGCTCTTTGGCTGCTCCAATAAATTTAAAATAGCGTCTTGATCAAGGCTGTCAATAACCTTGGCCAATTCGCCGGCAATCAACTGTTTGTTATCCATATCTGCTCCTTTGTGTCTTTTGTTACTATTTTATCACATTTTTCAAGGATTCTTCAATTTTTTTGGGAATAATTTTTGGGCTAATAGGAATTTTTCTGATATAATAAGAGGGATAAGAACCTGTATTTATAGATGGGCTTTCCATCTGAATGCTTCCTTCCCTGTCACTCTTCGTTAAAGTTTTTTGTTTATTCTCAGTATTCCTGCAAATCTTTGCCTAGATTGATGGAGAAGCAGTCTTTTGTCCGTTGAAGTTCCCTTCATGAATGCAGCTTCTAATTATTCAATAATGAGGTAAAAATGAGAAAGAATGATCGTCATCAGTTAGTAAAAACGATGATTAAGGAAGAAAAGCTAGGAACGCAAAAGGAGATTCAGGATCGCCTAGAAGCGCAAGGGATTTATGTAACGCAGACTACCCTGTCGCGTGACCTCCGTGAAATTGGCCTGACCAAGGTTAAGAAGAAGGGGCTGACTTATTATGTTTTGGCGCATGAGACCGAAGAGATTGATTTGATAGAGTTTTTAGCCAAGCATGTGGAGAGTGTAGCCAGAGCCGAGTTTAGTCTGGTTCTTCGTACTGAGCTGGGCGAAGCAACAGTGCTGGCCAATGTCGTCGATAGCTCGCTGGATAGCCGTATTTTGGGAACTGTTGCGGGTGCTAATACTCTTTTAGTGGTTTGCCGGGATCAGGCAGCTGCTCAGGAGATTGAAGAGCAAATACAGGAAGTGATGTAAGAATCACAGTTTTTCAGGAAAGATGGAGAGGTTTGAGACGGAAGTCCTGACCTCGTTTGTTTTTAGAAAGGATAGAGATGGCAGTAGACAAGTTATCGCCAGGTATGCAGCAGTATTTGGATATCAAAAAGGACTATCCAGATGCTTTCTTGCTCTTTCGGATGGGGGATTTCTATGAGTTGTTTTATGATGATGCGGTCAATGCCGCCCAGATTTTAGAGATTTCCTTGACCAGCCGTAATAAAAATGCAGAAAATCCCATTCCCATGGCTGGAGTTCCCTATCATTCGGCACAGCAGTATATTGATGTTTTGGTTGAATCAGGCTATAAGGTAGCAATTGCGGAGCAGATGGAAGACCCCAAAGAAGCCAAGGGAGTTGTTAAGCGGGAGGTCGTTCAGGTTATCACGCCGGGGACGGTGGTGGACTCCAGTAAGCCGGACTCTGCGAATAACTTTCTGGTGGCTCTGGATTACTCAGAGGGCCTCTATGGTCTGGCTTATATGGACTTGGTGACCGGTGAGTTTCAGGTGACCAGTCTAGAGGATTTTGCCTTGGTCTGCGGGGAAATCCGCAATTTGAAGGCTAGGGAAGTGGTGCTGGGCTATGCCTTGCCAGAAGTTGAGGAGCAGGTCTTGGCTGGACAGATGAATCTTTTACTGTCCTATGTACAGACGGCCTTGGACGATGTCCAGCTGCTGGGCGAGGAGCTGTCTCCTATGGAACGTCAGGCAGCGGGGAAATTGCTTGAGTATGTGCACCGGACTCAGATGAGGGAGCTCAGCCATTTGAAGAAGGCTCAGCATTATGAAATCAAGGACTTTCTGCAAATGGACTATGCTACCAAGGCGAGTCTGGATTTGACAGAAAATGCTCGTTCGGGCAAGAAGCACGGCAGTCTTTATTGGCTGATGGATGAGACCAAGACGGCTATGGGCGGTCGCATGTTGCGCTCTTGGATTCAGCGTCCGCTGATTGATGAAGCGCGAATCATCCAGCGGCAGAATGTCGTCGAGGTCTTTCTGGATCATTTCTTTGAGCGAAGTGATTTGACAGAAAGCCTCAAGGGAGTCTATGATATCGAGCGGCTGGCTAGTCGGGTTTCTTTTGGCAAGACCAATCCTAAAGATCTGCTGCAGCTGGCAGCAACATTGGGCAATGTGCCTCAGATTAAGGCTATCTTGCAAGGAATCGGCAGCCCGCATCTAGCTCGTTTGATTGAGGGATTGGATCCTATTCCAGAGTTGGCAGGCTTGATTAGCTCAGCTATTTCACCGGATGCACCTCATATCATCACCGAGGGAAATATCATTCGGACTGGTTTTGATGAGACCTTAGATCAGTATCGGATTGTGCTGAGGGAGGGGACCGGATGGATTGCAGAGCTGGAAGTCAAAGAACGTGCCAACAGCGGCATCAGCAATCTGAAGATTGATTACAACAAAAAAGATGGTTACTATTTCCACGTGACCAATTCTCAGCTGGCTCATGTGCCTAGTCATTTCTTCCGCAAGGCGACCCTGAAAAATTCGGAGCGTTTCGGAACGGAGGAGTTGGCCCGGATTGAGGGAGAGATGTTGGAGGCGCGTGAAAAATCTGCTAATCTGGAATACGAGATTTTCATGCGGATTCGCGAGGAAGCTGGCAAATACATCCAGCGCTTGCAGGCCTTGGCACAAACGCTGGCAGCTGTAGATGTCTTGCAGAGCTTTGCTGCGGTGGCAGAACAACTGCATTTGGTGCGCCCTGTCTTTACTGCGGAGCGCCGTCTGCAGATTGAAAAAGGTCGGCATGCTGTTGTGGAAAAGGTCATGGGTGCCCAAAGCTACATTCCAAATAGTATTCTGCTAGATCAGGAAACGGACATCCAGCTGATTACCGGGCCTAATATGAGCGGGAAATCGACCTATATGCGCCAGTTGGCTATCATCGTCATCATGGCACAGATGGATCTTATGTGCCCGCTCAGTCTGCCAGTCTGCCGCTATTCGATGCGATTTTCACTCGCATCGGCGCAGCGGATGATTTGGTGTCCGGCCAGTCCACTTTTATGGTGGAGATGATGGAGGCCAATCGGGCCATTCGGCAGGCCAGCGATCGTTCGCTCATCCTCTTTGATGAGCTGGGCCGTGGGACGGCGACTTACGATGGGATGGCGCTAGCTCAGGCTATTATCGAGCATATTCATCATTATACTGGGGCCAAGACCCTCTTTGCCACCCACTATCACGAGCTGACAGCCTTGGAGGATAGTTTGGAGCATTTGGAAAATGTCCATGTGGCAACCTTGGAAAAGGACGGACAGGTGACTTTCCTGCATAAGATTGAGCCGGGTCCGGCTGATAAGTCTTACGGAATCCATGTGGCGAAGATTGCCGGACTTCCTGAGAAATTGCTGGAGCGAGCGGATAGCATTTTGAGTCATTTGGAAAGTCAGGATACAGGACTAGGCTCAGAGCTTCCTGCTGCATCCAGACCGAAGCAGCCACGAGTGGCTGAGCAGATGTCTCTTTTCGCAGAAGGATCGGAAAATCCAGCCCTGACTGAACTCCGAGACTTGGACATCTATAATATGACTCCCCTTGAAGTCATGGCGGCGGTAGCCGAGCTCAAGAAAAAGTTGTAAAAACAAAGAACAGACTTGTTAATGCCTCAAGTCTGCTCTTTTTGTTTCTCACGATTTGCTAGACAAACCGCTATTGATCTTTTGAATTTTACGGTAGGTGTGGTAATAGATGGCGCCTGAAATAATTAGATAGATAAGGGTGAATTCCCCGACGGCAGTCAGTGTCAGGCTGAGTATTTTTTCTCTTGGGAAAAATCCAGCTAGATTAGCCAACAGTGCAAAGGTCAGAATCATCACACCATAGTGGCTGACGATGGAGCGCAGGATGCTCCAGTCTCTTTGGAAGAAGCTTCCGCTCCATCTGAAAATAGCTCCCATGATAAACCAGATAAGCATGCAGTAGAGCATGATGAGAGAAACATGGACATGCTGGCTCAAAAAGAAGTGGCCGATAGGAGAGCGAGGGTGAAGCGGTAGATAAGCTGGATTGTAAAAATAAGAAACAATCATGGAGAAGAAGAGACCGAGGAAAATCCCTCCAATTCCTCCGAAAAAGAGTTCTTTAAGACGAGTTTTCATAATTGCAACCTTTCTTTGATAGATTTGAGATAGCGGCGGGACGAGTAAGTCTGGTCGCCGTTTTTCAGAAATATTTGAATCAGACCATTTGGAGTCAGCTTGAGGTGGCTGATTTGTTGGCTGTTGATAATCTCCGACTGAGAAATCTGCAGGAAATAGTCCGGCAGAACCTGCAGCAATTGATAAAGAGCTTGTTGAGCTCGATAGCTGTCTTTTGCCGTTCGGACCCGAACCTGACGATTTTCTGTATAGATTCGGTGGATTTCCTTAGCGTCTAGTAAGTGAATTTCGTCTTCTTTCTTGACATGAATCTTGTCTTCTTTGCCTAGATGTTGAGCAAAGTGGACCAATTCCTGAATGCTTTCAGTCATGAGGCGAGCCTCAATGCTGACGGAGTCCTCGGTAATTTGAGAATCGATTCTTAGTTTAACTTTCATAGCTCCCTCCTTTCACCTTTATTAAACCGCAACTCAGCGGAGAAAACAAGCCCTTTTGCCTATGTGGCAGCTATTTGTGTCTATATGGTTTGAAGGGTGAGCAGAGTGGTTGAGAAAAGGCTGCCTTCTGATAGAAAGAGCCCAATGTGTTATAATAGATAGCAGAACAAATACGGAGAAAATGATGTCAAAAATTATCGAACTTCCAGAAATTCTAGCCAATCAGATTGCGGCCGGTGAGGTCATTGAGCGGCCTAGCAGCGTGGTCAAGGAGCTGGTGGAAAATTCAATTGATGCGGGTGCCAGTCAGATTACTATCGAAATCGAAGAAGCTGGACTTAAGAGTATTCAAGTGACGGACAATGGCGAGGGCATTGACCACGAAGATGTCCCTCTGGCCCTTCGACGCCATGCTACCAGTAAAATCAAGAAGCAGGCGGATCTCTTTCGGATTCGGACATTGGGTTTCCGTGGTGAGGCCATTCCTTCCATTGCTTCTGTCTCGCGTTTTACTATTGAGACAGCGACGGAAGCCGGCCAGCACGCAACTCTGCTGGTTGCCCAAGGCGGTGAGATAGAAGAGCATGAGCCTACTAGCAGTCCAGTGGGAACGAAAATCAAGATAGAAGATCTCTTCTTTAATACTCCAGCTCGGCTCAAGTATATGAAGAGCCAGCAGGCTGAGCTGTCTCATATCGTTGATGTGATTAATCGGCTCAGTCTAGCCCATCCGGAAGTAGCATTCACCCTTATCAGTGACAGCCGAGAAATGACACGGACTGCCGGCAGTGGCAATCTGCGTCAAGCTATTGCGGGCATCTATGGTCTGGCAACAGCTAAGAAAATGGTGGAAATCTCGGCTTCAGATCTGGACTTTGAGGTGAGCGGCTATGTCAGTCTGCCTGAGCTGACTCGCGCGAATCGGAATTATATTACGATCCTTATCAACGGCCGCTATATTAAGAATTTCCTGCTCAATCGTGCTATTTTGGACGGCTACGGCAGCAAGCTTATGGTAGGCCGCTTTCCACTAGCGGTCATCAATATCCAGATTGACCCCTATCTGGCCGATGTCAATGTCCATCCGACCAAGCAAGAGGTGCGGATTTCTAAAGAACGCGAACTCATGGCCTTGATTTCGCAAGCCATTGCGACCAGTCTCAAGGAGCAGGACCTTATCCCGGATGCTTTGGAAAATCTTGCCAAATCAACTGTTAAGCGCGCGGCTAAGCCCGAACAGACCAGTCTCCCACTTAAAGAAAATCGCTTCTACTACGATAAGGAGCAGAATGACTTCTTCCTCAAGCCGCAGGTGGCCGAGCAGCAGCTATCCTTTGAAGAGTCAGCGGAGCCTGTTCATCAGGCGACAGATGAAAAATCAGAACCGCAACCGACTTCGGTCAAATTTGCAGAGAGAAAGCCTGCCAGCTATGACCAACTAGACCATCCAGAGCTAGATCAGGCTAGTCTGGAGCGGGCTGTGGATAAGTTGGAACAGGAAGAGAAGTCAAGCTTCCCAGAGTTAGAATATTTCGGCCAGATGCATGGTACTTATCTCTTTGCTCAGGGCAAGGGCGGTCTTTACATTATTGACCAGCATGCTGCTCAAGAGCGGGTCAAGTATGAGTATTATCGGGAGAAGATTGGGGATGTGGACAATAGCCAGCAGCAGCTCTTGGTGCCTTATATCTTTGAATTTCCAGCGGACGATATGCTGCGAATCAAGCAGCGGATGGAGCTGTTAGAAGACGCTGGCATCTTTTTAGAAGAGTACGGAGCCAATCAATTTATCCTCCGTGAGCATCCCATTTGGTTCAAGGAAGAGGAGATTGAGGCCGGCATCTATGAGATGTGTGATATGCTTCTCCTGACCAAGGAAGTTTCCATCAAGAAATATCGAGCAGAGCTAGCCATTATGATGAGCTGCAAACGCTCCATCAAGGCCAATCACAGTCTGGATGACTACTCTGCGCGTGACTTGCTCTTTCAGCTGTCCCAGTGTGACAATCCTTACAACTGTCCACACGGACGGCCGGTCTTGGTCAACTTTACCAAGTCGGATATGGAAAAAATGTTCCGTCGCATTCAGGAAAATCATACTAGCCTGCGGGAGTTGGGGAAATACTAAACTGTATAGAAGATCAAACAGCCCTAGTCATCGAACTAGAGCTGTTTTGAATTTTTGAGCTGAACTTGTGTTCCAGCAAGCAAATCAGCTGGATGGCGTTTGTCCTTACGAAGCAGTCCCATCAGCAGAAAAATCAAGAAGAGAATCCCTGCTGAAGTTGATAAGAAAATTGACAAATCATCTGCTTGATAAGCACTACGGATAGCTCCCATATGTCCCAACTGCCAAGGGAAAAACTTGATGGCAGAGCGCAAAAGGCTGTGGGCAAGGCTCCTATGCTTGTAAACCAACTGTAAACCTGCCCAACGCTTGCCAAAACTGCCTTTTCTATAGTCTAGCCAAGCAAAGATGATAGTTAGAGGTAAGACTGAGGTAGAAAAAGCCAGAAGCTGACTCTGGGCTTCAGTGAATACAGGAATGCCTCCTAGAACCAGATTATAAAAGCCCATAGCTAGTAAAAAAAGAGCAATGAGGTAGCCTGAGATGAAGAGCCAGTCGCCAAAGAGTTCTTTCAGACGAGTTTTGACAGGTATGGGATTGTCAGTTTTTAGTTTCATCTTTAGCACCTTCTTTCTTAGAATCCTCATCAAGGCCTATAACCTTGTCCAAGTAATTTTTCTTAATTTTTAGCGCCTTGTTAATAGCCATTGCTGATGCGATTAAGAGGAAAAAGCTCAACCAGACCAGAGCAGTGAATTTTGCTGGAAAGCTAGAACCTGCGAAGAAGAGAAAGATAGCCAAGGTTGATACAAAAATATACAGAACCTGCCAGAAGCCATAAGATTTTACTTCCTTGTAGTAGCGATCTTTTTCGTCTTCTGAGAGGACGGGTTTTATTTCTGGCTTGTCGCCGTCTTCTAAAAGCAGATAATCTGTCGTCACTTGGAAAATCTTGCTCAGCTCTACAATTTTTTCCAGCTCTGGCATCGCTTGGCTAGACTCCCACTTGGAAATGCTCTGACGAGAGACATTGATTTGTTCAGCCAGTTTTTCTTGTGACCAGCCTTTTTCTTTTCTTAGTTCAAATAATTTATCGGCGAGCTTCATGTTCGCAGCCTCCTTTTCTTTGCTAACTCTATCCTAACAGCTTTTAGTCATCTTGAGAATACAGCTTCCTGTACATTTTGTCAACCACCGGTTGCACTTCTATTTGCAGTTTCCAGATAGAAAATATGATATACTAGATAGGCAAAATGATACAAAAAGAAGGAAGATTATGTACGAATATTTTAAAGGAATCATCAGTAAAATTACAGCCAAGTACATCGTATTGGAAGTCAACTCTATCGGCTATATTCTTCATGTGGCCAACCCCTATGCTTATTCAGGTCATCTTCATCAGGAAGCCAAGGTCTATGTTCACCAGGTGGTAAGAGAAGACGCGGAACTCTTATACGGCTTTGCAACCGAGGAAGAGAAGCAACTCTTTCTCAGCTTGATTTCAGTCTCAGGTATTGGCCCTGTGTCTGCTCTGGCAATTATTGCGGCTGATGATAATGCTGGCTTGGTACAGGCCATTGAGCAGAAAAACATCACCTACCTGACCAAGTTTCCTAAAATTGGCAAGAAGACAGCCCAGCAGATGGTGCTGGACTTAGAGGGCAAAGTAGTGGCTGCGGATGGTTCGGCAGAAAGTAAGGCACCCGTCCAGACTGTGGATAATCAGGAGCTGGAGGAAGCCATGGAAGCCATGCTGGCTTTGGGCTACAAAGCTGCTGAGCTTAAGAAAATCAAGAAATTCTTTGAAGGAACAACTGACACAGCTGAAAACTATATCAAGTCAGCTCTCAAGATGTTAGTGAAATAGGAGTAAGCTATGACCAAACGCTGCGGCTGGGTAAAAATGAACAACCCCTTGTATGTAGCCTACCATGATGAGGAGTGGGGCAAGCCCCTCCATGATGATCAGAAATTATTTGAATTGCTCTGCATGGAGACCTATCAGGCCGGACTTTCTTGGGAGACCATTCTGAATAAACGTCAGGCTTTTCGGGAAGTTTTTCATTTTTATGATGCCCAGAAAATTGCTCAGATGACGGATACAGATCTGGATGGTTTGTTGGACAATCCTGACATCATCCGTAACAAGATGAAAATTTATGCGACTAGGGACAATGCCCAAGCTTTTTTGGCTGTTCAAAAGCAGTTTGGCTCTTTTAATGACTATATCTGGTCCTTTGTCGGTTTCAAAACGATTGACAATGAAATTTTGAACTATAAGGAAGCCCCAACTAAAACAGAGCTATCAGAAACCATGTCCAAGGCGCTGAAAAAGCAAGGCTTCAAGTTTGTCGGTCCTGTTTGTGTCTATTCATTCCTAGAAGCAGCTGGACTTATCAATGATCATGAAAATGATTGTGACTGGAAGTAGAATGATGAAAACAAGAAAAATTCAACTCATTTTTCTCTCTCTATATATTCAATTCTATTTATAGGCAGAGGGTTGCAGCTTATTGGTCAAAAATGGCTGAATTATCTGCTTCATTTCCTTATTGACCATAATTAAATGAAATTAGCATATGAGGACAAAGTTCAAATCTATGAACTCAGAAAACAAGGGCAAAGCTTCAAACAGCTTTCAAATCGATTTGGGGTAGCTATTTCTAACCTTCAATACATGATTCGATTGATGGATCGTTATGGATCAGAGATTGTTAAAAAAGGGAAGAACAGCTATTACTCTCCTGCATTAAAACAAGAAATGA
Source organism: Streptococcus sp. IsoGale022 (assembly GCF_031142805.1). NCBI lineage: Bacteria > Bacillati > Bacillota > Bacilli > Lactobacillales > Streptococcaceae > Streptococcus > Streptococcus sp. IsoGale022. The sequence continues at coordinate 12,004 of NZ_JAKZJI010000005.1, forward strand.
TGGGTGAAGTTTTAATTGCAGGTCGTTCGCAACTGAGTGTTTCTCTTGAATTTGGCCTTCCGAATCGTGGAGTGCTTTCTAATTGGCTGGCACAATACAAGAAAAACGGGTATACTATTGTTGAGAAAACAAGAGGGAGGCCATCTAAAATGGGACGTAAACGTAAGAAAACATGGGAAGAAATGACTGAACTTGAGCGACTTCAAGAGGAGAATGAACGCTTACGTACCGAGGTAGCTTACCTAAAAAAGTCAAAAGAGCTGGAAGACCGGGACGAAGCCTTGAAGTGAGAAAGGCAGAGACAGTTAGAGAGATGGTCTCAGGAGGATTTCGACTAGATTTACTTCTTGAAACGGCTGACTTGCCTCGCTCAACTTACTACTACCACTTGAAACAGCTGGGTAGGAGCGATGATAAAAATCAAGGTATCAGAGCTGAAATACAGGCAATTTATAGTGAGCATAAAGGAAATTATGGCTATCGTAGAGTAACTCTCGAACTCAGAAATCGTGGTTTTGTAGTGAATCATAAGAAGGTTCAGCGTTTGATGAAAGGCATGGGACTAAGCGCTCGTATTCGTCGTAAGCGTAAGTATTCCTCTTATCACGGAGAAGTTGGAAAGAAGGCTGATAACCTCATTCAACGCCAGTTTGAAGCATCAAAACCAATGGAAAAGTGCTACACAGATGTAACGGAGTTTGCCATTCCTAATAGCACGCAGAAACTCTATTTATCCCCTGTTCTGGATGGCTTTAACAGCGAAATTATCGCTTATCATCTTTCTACTTCGCCTAATTTAGAACAAGTAAAAACAATGTTGGAACAGGCATTCACAGAGAAACACTACGAGCATACTATTCTCCATAGCGATCAAGGCTGGCAATACCAACATGATTCTTATCATCGGTTTCTAGAGAATAAGGGAATTCAGCCATCCATGTCACGTAAGGTCAATAGCCCAGACAATGGCATGATGGAGTCCTTCTTTGGTATTTTGAAATCGGAGATGTTTTACGGTTATGAGAAGCACTTTAGGTCTTTAGAAGACCTTGAACAAGCTATTGTGGACTACATTGATTACTACAACAACAAACGAATCAAAGTCAAACTAAAAGGACTTAGCCCTGTGCAATACAGAACTAAATCCTTCGCTTAAATTATTTGTCCAACTTTTGGGGGTCAGTACATTCCAGACCTCTAGGTTTTTTGTTATTCTCTTTATATCCTTACTCTCCTTTCTGCCTCCAAATCTTTTCCTTGATAAAGATGCGCAGCTCGTAAAAGAGCATGAAGAGAGTAGAGATGAGGAAGCCAGCCATAAAGATATGGTGCAAGTAAGCAAAGACACCAATATAAACCAAGATGGAAAAAAGGTAGAGAATGACTAGATAATGCCATTTCTTAGCCTTGCTGTCTTCGATGACCTTTTTCTCCAAGCGCTCATCCTCCTTGATGAGTGTGTCCAGACTGATATCAAACTCCCGACTGATGGCTATGAGATTTCCAATATCCGGGATACCTTTTTCGCTTTCCCAGCGGGCAATGGCGGATCGGGAAACCTTGAGTCTTTCTGCCAAAGCCTCCTGAGAGAGTTGATTTTGTTGACGAATATCTTTGAGAACTTGTGAAATTTTCATGATGATCTCCTTTCTTCAAATAACAGTATTTAGATGATTTCCTTTTTTCATCTTTATTATAAAAATAATGAAACCATTTGCCAATAGCATTTCCCTAACAATCTAGTTATTCTACATAACACCAGTCATTCTTAAAAGTTTTCCACAGCATGTTGACAAGTTTGTCAAGGAACTTGACAGCTCTTTTTATTTCCTGAAATGAAAATCAACTTTTTTAAGATTTTTTGTGATAAAATAAAGCCAATTCCGAATAGTAAGGTAGGAGGTTCTATGAAAGCAGAAATTATTGCTGTGGGCACTGAGATTCTGACCGGTCAGATTGTCAATACCAATGCCCAATTTTTATCTGAAAAACTGGCGAGTCTGGGGATTGATGTCTATTTTCAGACAGCAGTAGGGGACAATGAAAATCGTCTCCTCTCTGTTTTGGAAATTGCTCAAGGACGCAGTAATCTAATTATCCTGACAGGAGGCTTGGGCCCAACAGAGGATGATTTGACCAAGCAAACCTTGGCTAAATTCTTAGAGCGCGAGCTCAATTTTGACTCACAAGCTGTGGAAAAGCTGGACCGCTTTTTTGCTAGCCGGCCAGATTATGCTCGAACGCCCAACAATGAGCGTCAGGCCCAGCTGGTCGAAGGCTCGACTCCGTTGCCAAATGAGACCGGCTTAGCTGTCGGAGGCTTGTTAGAAGCAGACGGAGTGACCTATGTAGTCCTGCCTGGCCCGCCTAGTGAGCTCAAGCCTATGGTCAATAACGAGCTAGTTCCCCTCTTATCCACAGGTCAAAAACTGTATTCACGGGTGCTGCGTTTCTTTGGTATCGGTGAGAGTCAGCTAGTGACTATTTTGTCCAAGATGATTGAGCAGCAGAGTGACCCCACCATTGCTCCTTATGCAAAGACAGGGGAAGTTACCCTGCGACTGTCCACCAAGGCTCTGAGTCAGGCAGAAGCCGACACCAAGTTTGAGGCTGTGGAAAAGGAAATTTTGGTACATAAGACTTTTGAGGGACAGTCACTGTCAGAGATTTTCTATGGTTACGGGGATGACAATTCCTTGGCACAGGTGGCTTTTGACTTGCTGAAGAGTCAAGGGAAGACGATTTCGGCAGCGGAGAGTCTGACAGCAGGGCTCTTTCAGGCGACCTTGGCTGATTTTGCTGGAGCCTCTTCCATTTTTTCAGGTGGCTTTGTCACCTACAGCATGGAGGAAAAGAGCCGGATGCTGGATATTCCGTTGGGAGACCTGGAGAAGCACGGTGTCGTTTCAGCTTTTACGGCTGGGAAAATGGCAGAGCAGGCTAGAAAGCTGACCGAAAGCGACTTAGCTGTCAGTCTGACAGGTGTGGCTGGTCCAGATTCGCTGGAAGACCATCCAGCAGGGACTGTTTTTATCGGCTTAGCTAGTGCTGCTGGAACAGAAACTATTAAGGTCAATATTGCTGGACGAAGTCGGCGTGATGTGCGGAAAATTGCTGTTCTACACGCCTTCAACCTAGTACGAAAAACTTTATTAAATAGCTGATTTTTGGTATAATGACGAAGATGGCCAAAAGACATTTTAGAAAAAACAGGAGAAATAAATGGCAAAGAAACAAAAAAAACTAGACGAAATCTCAAAGAAATTCGGCGATGAGCGCCAAAAAGCCTTGGATAATGCTCTTAAAAACATTGAAAAGGATTTTGGTAAGGGAGCCATTATGCGTCTTGGCGAGCGGGCAGAGCAAAAGGTTCAAGTTATGAGTTCTGGCTCTTTGGCCTTGGATATTGCCCTTGGTGCTGGTGGTTACCCTAAGGGACGGATTATTGAAATCTATGGTCCGGAGTCTTCTGGTAAGACAACCGTTGCGCTTCACGCTGTTGCTCAAGCGCAAAAAGAAGGTGGTATCGCAGCCTTTATCGATGCTGAGCATGCTTTGGATCCGTCATATGCGGCTGCTCTGGGTGTCAATATTGATGAGTTGCTGCTGTCCCAACCGGACTCTGGGGAACAGGGACTGGAAATTGCCGGCAAGCTGATTGACTCAGGTGCGGTGGATTTGGTGGTTGTGGACTCAGTTGCAGCCCTGGTACCACGTGCAGAAATCGATGGCGATATCGGTGACAGTCACGTTGGTTTGCAGGCTCGGATGATGAGCCAGGCGATGCGCAAGCTGTCTGCTTCTATCAACAAAACGAAGACGATTGCGATTTTCATTAACCAGCTGCGCGAAAAAGTTGGCGTTATGTTTGGTAATCCTGAAACAACACCAGGTGGCCGTGCACTGAAGTTCTATGCTTCTGTCCGTTTGGATGTCCGTGGCAATACTCAAATCAAGGGAACGGGTGATGAGAAGGATACCAATGTTGGTAAAGAAACCAAGATCAAGGTCGTTAAAAATAAGGTAGCTCCGCCATTCAAAGAAGCCTTCGTAGAAATCATGTACGGAGAAGGCATTTCTAAGACAGGTGAGCTAATTAAGATTGCGACTGATTTGGATATCATCAAAAAAGCTGGTGCTTGGTACTCCTACAATGATGAAAAAATCGGCCAAGGATCTGAAAATGCTAAGAAGTACTTGGCTGATCATCCAGAAGTCTTTGATGAAATTGACCGTCAGGTTCGTGTCCGCTACGGTTTGATTGATGGAGACGATATGGCAGAAGCGGTTGGCAATAAGGCTGACAGCCCAGTAGAAACGCTGGAAGAAGTGACTCTAGATTTGGACGATGCCATCGAAATTGAAGAGTAATTTTGCAAAATAGGTCGCAAGACCGATGGTTTTTGTGATATAATAGACTACGATATTAGTATCGTGTAGCGAAAGGAGTACTTACATGATCACAATCTATACTGTCTCAAGTTGTACTAGTTGTAAAAAAGCAAAAACCTGGCTAAACGCTCATCAATTAACTTATAAAGAACAAAATTTAGGCAAAGAAGGCATCACCAAAGAGGAACTTCTGGATATTTTAACCAAAACAGAAAATGGTATCGCGAGCATTGTTTCATCAAAAAACCGCTATGCTAAAGGTTTGGGTGTTGACATTGAAGAGTTGAGTGTCAACGAAGTTCTTGACATCATCATGGAGACCCCGCGTATTTTGAAAAGTCCTATCTTAGTGGATGATAAACGTCTCCAAGTTGGTTACAAAGAAGATGATATCCGTGCTTTTCTGCCACGTTCTGTTCGCAATGTTGAAAATGCAGAAGCTCGTCTGCGGGCAGCTCTCTAATCTTTGAATATAACTGAAAGAGTCGGGAAGAGAATCTCGGCTCTTCTTTTGGTTCGGGTTGACAGAGGGCTTTGGCGACTGGATGGATTGACAAGGGGCAGAACTGTGATACAATATCTCTGAGGAGGATGGAAGATGAAGAAAATTTTAGTAGGACTGGGATTGAGTGTGGCACTGCTAGCAGGCTGTGGACATAAAAAGACAGAGACGAATTCGAATGCGGCTGACAAGAAAGAAATCAGCAATAATCTGCCTATCATTGATAATGCCAAGCAGCAGGAAGTGATTACTCGAACGCTTGTTTTTCCAAAGGATGAACGAGGAAACCAGCAGAGTCAGACGGTGACTTATCAGGGAGAGCATTTTAAACGCTTGGTCATTGAAAGGCTGACTACGACTGATGATGAGATGAAAGAAGCCATCAAGCAAATGGGGCTGGAGGAAGCGCAGAAGTCGCTCAATGAGTCACTGGAGCAGGATGCAGACTATGTGCAGGCTCGTGGACTTCAAGGCTTCAGCGGTTCAGTGACAATTTTGAATGAGAACGAGCTGAAAATGACTTCCACCTATGACTTTGAGAGTTTGGATATCGAAAAAGCAGCGTCTATGCCTTATTTTCAAAATCTCAAGCTCAAAGAAATGATTAAGCTGACGCCAGAAGAATACATCAACAATCTCCTGATGAATGGAGCAGAAGAGCAGAAATAAGCTGCTCTTTTTTATTACATTTTAATGACAGAGTGACAATCAGTTTGACAGCGCCGTTTTTATAATGATATGATAAAATCAGTTCAATATTGAAGGAGATAAGACATGAGAAAATTAATTGTCTTTTTGCTGACAGCTTTGGCAATCTTAACAGCTTGCAGTCAGCAGTCAAATAGCAGTTCATCCTCACAGGGAGGGGCTGGAAAAGGAGATATTGTCACTAAGTCCTATAAAACTGAGAAGCAATTAGAACATGGAAAAGAAACCAGAATCTTAACCGTCAGCTACAGCGGACAGAAGTATGAGAAGGTTATCCTGCATGTCAGCAAGGCTATTCCTGACAACATCAAGGAAGCTCTGTCAAAACAGGATGTTTCCACCGTAAAGAAAGAAATGCTGTCTTTGATCGAGGAAGCGCTTGGTCTGAAAGAAGCAGTGAATATAACCGGTCTTGACTTGAAAACAGATATGACAGCGGAAGAGATTTCTCTGGAGATGACTATCGATCCTGAGAATCTAGACTACGAAGCAGCCAAAAAGCTTCCAAACTATGCGCAGCTGTTTGAGCAAATCGAGACCCTGAGTCCAGAAGAATTGCTGAACAAGTTTAAAGGAAGCGACGGTGTGGAAGTACCGTCTTCAAATTAGGAAGTTTCCATCCAGTTCTCTGAAGAGAGCTGGATTTTTGCTGGATTTCAGAGCCAGACTTCGGATAAATATTAGCTAAAGCTTATTGAAAAATTAGGAGAATTCGGGTGAATTAAATTTGTGAAAAGCCTATAATTATGCTATAATAGGGATATTCTAAAGAAAGAGGGTGTAATTGTGGGATTTACAGATGAAACAGTACGTTTTAATCTCGATGATTCAAATAAAAAGGAAATTAGCGAGACTTTGACCGATGTCTACAAGTCGCTCAATGAAAAAGGATACAATCCAATCAATCAAATCGTGGGATACGTACTCAGTGGTGATCCTGCGTACGTACCTCGCTATAACAATGCCCGCAATCAAATCCGTAAATACGAGCGCGATGAGATTGTTGAGGAGTTGGTTCGTTATTATTTGAAAGGACAAGGCGTCGATCTCTAATGAGAATTATGGGATTAGATGTGGGCTCAAAAACGGTTGGGGTTGCCATTAGTGATCCTCTTGGTTTTACGGCTCAAGGACTGGAGATTATTTCGATTCATGAAGAAAAGGGCGAATTCGGCCTAGAGCGCTTGGGCGAGCTGGTGAAAGAGTATAAGGTTGATAAGTTTGTTATCGGCCTGCCTAAGAATATGAACAATACCAGCGGGCCTCGAGTGGAAGCTAGTCAGGCTTATGGCCAGCGGGTTGCTGAGCTGTTTGGTCTGCCGGTTGACTATCAGGATGAGCGTCTGACAACGGTGGCTGTTGAGCGCATGTTGGTGGAGCAGGCGGATATTAGCCGCAGCAAGCGCAAGAAAGTTATTGATAAGCTAGCCGCACAGCTGATTTTGCAGAATTATCTGGATCGAAATTTTTAGAAAAGAAATGAAGGAGACACTAGTATGACACATGATCATAACCATGACCACGAGCATGAAGAGCGTGAATTAATCACCTTGGTTGACGAGCAGGGGAACGAAACTTTATTTGAAATTCTTTTGACCATTGATGGTAAGGAAGAGTTTGGCAAGAATTATGTTCTTTTGATTCCGGCTAATGCGGAAGAAGATGAGAACGGTGAGGTAGAAATTCAAGCCTATTCCTTTACTGAAAATGAAGATGGCACAGAAGGTGACCTGCAGCCAATCCCAGAAGACTCAGATGCTGAATGGGATATGATTGAAGAAGTCTTCAACAGTTTTATGGAAGAGCAAGAGTGACCTAGTCTCATTTCCAGAAATGGACAAGTGTGGGCGAAAAGCTAGCTAAACTTGACAGATGAAGGAAGTAGCCAAGGCTCGGCTATTTTCTATCTCGTATCATAAACATTAGAAAGAGGAGCGAGTTGCAATTCAGATTTGAATTCTGCTTCGCTGCTCTTTTTTGGGTAAGAAAATGAATGAAATTGAAGAATGGCTGAACAGCCGAATTGGGCTAAACTTTCGTTCGGGTCTAGGGCGGATGCAGCAGGCAGTAGCTCTTTTGAGGAATCCTGAGAGGGACTATCCAACGATTCATGTAACTGGTACAAATGGCAAAGGTTCTACTATTGCTTTTATGCGTCAGCTGTTTGCGGGGCATGGTCGCAAGACAGGAAGTTTCACCTCGCCCCACATGATTAGTATTCATGATCGGATTTGTATCAACGGCCAACCGATTGCTTCGGTTGACTTTATCCGTCTGGGTCAAGAGGTGCAAAAGATGGAGCAAGAACTGCTTAAAAGCCATGACCAGCTGTCCTATTTTGAAATTCTGACCTTGATTGCCTTTCTCTATTTCAAGGAGCAGGAAGTGGATTTGGCTTTGATTGAGGTGGGGATTGGCGGACTCTTGGACACGACCAATGTCATTACAGGAGATATTGCGGTCATCAGCTCTGTAGGCTTGGACCATCAGGAGACTCTGGGAAGGAGCTTGACGGCGATTGCGGAGCAAAAGGCAGGGATTTTCAAGCCGGGGCGGCCAGCGGTCATCGGACCGCTGCCAGAAGAAGCGCGATTGGTTTGTGAGCAGCGAGCTCAGGAGCTGGGAATAGAACTCTATCAGTATGGTTGCGATTTTTCTCTGGCAAATCAGATTTTTTCCAATTCGACTATGACCCTATCCAATCTTGAACTGGGCCTCAAGGGGGGCTATCAGGAGGAAAATGCAGCGCTGGCCCTGCAGGCTTTCCTGCTCTTCATGCAGCAGCAGGGCTGGGAAATATATTCTGCTAGGATTCGGACAGCCTTGCAGGAGACTCGTTGGGCAGGGCGTTTGGAAGAAGCCGGTCTAGGTATTTATCTAGATGGGGCCCATAATCTTCCTGCGCTGGAGAGGTTAGTAGAGTTCATCCAGAGTCAGCCTGACAAAGAGTGCCAGCTTCTTTTCGGTGCTCTCAAGCGTAAGGACTATAGCGCTATGCTGACTTATCTGCGAGAGGCTCTGCCAGATGTTCAGCTGACGGTTACTTCCTTTTCTGATGGAGATTCCCTTGGTCAAGCTGAAGTGGAAGGCTTCTTCTACATAGAGGATTATCGGCAGCTTATTCAGAATTTTAAGGAGAGGCAAAATGATAATCAGCTGCTTTTCATTACGGGCTCTCTCTATTTTGTTGCAGAAGTCAGAGCTTATTTGACAAGTTTATAAATTGACCGCCAGAGTCCCGCTTTGGTACAATAAAGACAGAAGAAAAAGGAGAATACTATGGCAATTTCTAAAAAGTTAATGATTTCAGGTCTAACTGCTGCGGCTATTTTGGCCTTGGCAGCTTGCGGTTCTAATCAGAACCAGACGGCACCTTCCTCTCAGTCTCAGTCAGTCGCTTCCAGCAAGCCAGCAGAGTCTTCGTCGATAGCTAGCTCGTCTAGTGCTGTCGATAGCAGCACATCTGCTTCAGCATCCTCTTCTGAGCAAGCAGCCAATGGCGAGCTGGATGGAAGCTATCAGACAAGTCATGAAGGCGATCAGCTGACCTTGCAGATTTCAGGAACTACTGGCCAGCTGACCAAGGTCGAGGCGGATGGTGAGCAGGAAATTGAACAGGTTCAAATTGATGCGACCAACCAGACTATGGTCATTGGAGATGATGTCAAGCGCTATCGCATTGAGGGCAATCAGCTGACTATCGAGGACCTTTCCCAAGAGCCTTATGATGATGACACACTGGTCTTTACAAAACAATGATGAAAGAGCCCTGTCTTGAATAGGGCTTTTATTTTTATCGGCCGTAATTTAGCGGTGAAATTATAAGGATAGCGGTGTTTAAATGATATTCTTGAATTTTCATCCACCAGAAATACAGTTTGCAGTGATATAAACGTTGTTTTAAGGCAGTTTTACTGCTATACTAGAATATATGCAATGAGATAGGAGAGTGTATGACTTTCAGGAAATTCCGCTTATTAATGTCAAAATACGGTTTCAGCATCATTATTATGCTGCTGGAGCTGGTCTTTGTCTTTGTTGCGTTCTTCTATTTTAATGAGAATGCACCCAACTGGCTGTCAGTAGCGATGATTGTTTTCTTGTATATTGGGACTATTTTAGCGATTGTCAACCGCAATATGCCGCCTGAGAGCAAGGTGACTTGGCTCCTGATTGCTGTGGTACCCGTATTTGGCTTCCTGCTCTATCTGATGTTTGGTGAGCGACGGTTGTCTAAAAAGGAAATGATTCAGCTGGAAAATATGGACTCTATGAAATTTCGTGAGGACAACAGCTACGATCTTCGTGTCCAGCTGAAAAAGAAAAACAAGTCAGCCTATGGTATTATCAAGTCGCTGCTGAGTATGGACAATAATGCGGATGTCTATGACGGTACAGCTTCTCGCTATTTTCCCATCGGTGAGGAGATGTTTGAGGCCATGCTGGCTGACCTGCGGGCTGCTGAGAAATTCATTTTTCTGGAATTTTATATCATCGATGAAGGGCTGATGTGGGACAGTGTTCTGGAAATCTTGGTCGAAAAAGCTGCTCAGGGCGTTGAAGTCAAACTGCTCTACGATGATATTGGCTGCATGGCCACTTTGCCGGGCGATTATACCCGTAAGCTGCGCAAGATGGGCATTGAGGCTTATCGGTTTAACAAGGTGATTCCGCGAATGACGGTATCCTACAACAACCGTGACCACCGCAAGATTTTGGTCATTGACGGTCAGGTTGGCTATACTGGCGGCATCAATCTGGCCGACGAGTATATCAATCATATTGTTCGTTTTGGCCACTGGAAAGATGGCGGTGTGCGCTTGGAAGGTCGGGCAGTCAAGGCTCTGACGCGACTCTTTCTCATGAACTGGTACATCAACCGCGGGGAAATCACAGACTTTGACAAGTACCATCTGGAAAATAAAGCTGTCGAAGGCAAAGGGCTTTACATTCCCTATGGTAGCGGGCCTAAGCCTATTTATAAGGGTCAGGTTGGCAAAACGGTCTATCAAAATATCATCAGTCAGGCTACGGACTATGTCTACATTACCACGCCTTATCTGATTATTGACTATGACCTGACGGAGGATATCAAGAATGCTGCTATGCGGGGAGTGGATGTCCGCATCGTGACTCCTTTCATTCCGGATAAGAAGCTGATTCAGATTGTCACTCGCGGAGCCTATCCGGATCTGATGGAAGCAGGGGTTAAGATCTTTGAGTACACACCAGGTTTTATCCACAGTAAGAACGTGGTGGCTGATGATGAATTTGCTGTGGTAGGGACAATTAACTTTGACTACCGCAGTCTGGTGCACCACTATGAAAATGCAGTCCTGATGTACCATACGGAGAGTATCCCAGCTATCAAGGAAGATTTTGAAGCAATTTTTGAGGCTTCTGAGGAAATTCTTCCTGAAAATCTCGATAGCAGCTGGTATCGTCGCTTTATCAAAGAAATCATGCAGCTCTTTGCACCCATGCTCTAATGCCAGAGGTGGGCAAGTTCTGCAGCAATATACAGAAAATCTGAGGTGGAAGTCTCAGATTTTTTGCATGTACTTTTTCTAATCGTGTTGAGATGTTTTTGTCATTTTCGCTTTTATACGGGGACGGATTTTTGCTCTGTTTTTACGAATGTAAAAAATAAAGGAATTTTTTAAGATGACAATGGAGAAAATTTCCAGTCAGCCGCTTGCTTATGAAACGAGAGAATATCGCTGTTTTCGGGAATTGGAGGAGCTGGCTAGAAGCTATAATGCTCAGAAGAAGGGTCAAGAGAAAGCTGACAGGAGGACAGGAATTTGATATACTAGATGGGACTGATATCAAGGAGAATATTTTATATGCATGATACAACGGAAGAAAAAGTTTTAGAGGTTTCAGAGGAGCAGCTGACTAGGGCTGAAAGGTCTGAGCAAAAAATTATCAAGCCAGAGCCGACGCCCTATTTTTTGACGCTCTTGTGCAGTTTGGCTATCAGCCTGCTGAGTGTGGTCAATCCTTTTTTGACCAATCTAGCAACGAATTTACAAAGTCAGAATCTTTATGCCGGTTGGGCCATGACTCAGGGGCAGGTGCCTTATTCGCAAATATATGGAACTAGTGGCCTGCTTTACTATCTTATGGCTTGGACCAGCAGCCTGGCTTTTGGCCAGCTTTTGTGGATGGTCTTTCAGACGCTGGCTCTTTGGCTGGCCGGACTTTTTCTGCACAAGACCTTGGTGCTCTTACAGCCTAAACAAGATCTATCGCGCAGCCTCCTGCTGCTCTTTTACCTGCTAGTCTTTGCCCTTGGATTTGGCGGCCTTTACTCTAGTATTTTTGTTCTGCCCTTTATTTTTTGGAATCTATCTTTTTGGGTGCGCTATCTGCAGGATTCAATCAAGGATGAAAAGTTCATTGTCTATGGAGCTTTTGGAGCCCTCGCTTTTATGATTGATCCGGTTTCCAGCCTAGTCTTCTATTCTTTGACTACTCTGGTGCTTTTGGTCTACAATATCGCAGCCAAGCGTGCGGCTCGAGGATTCTATCAGCTTTTAGCTGGTCTCTTTGGCTTCTCAGTGATTTTTTATCCTATCGGCTACTTTACTGTTGCTAATCGAACCTTTGGCCAGGCTATCAGTCAGGTGACCTATGCTTGGGATTCCATCAGCTTGATTGGCAGTCATAGTATTTCTAATTTGGTTTATTATGGCTTGCTGACGGTCGGTCTAGGTTTCATTTCTGCTTTGGGTATCAATCTCTTTTCAAGGGAAAAGGGGCAAGCAACCAGCCTGCGCGTCTTGCGCTTTATCGGTCTGCTAGGGCTCTTCATTACTGTCTTTGCGGCTTTTATCCTGCCAGATCAAGGCAGCTATCAACTGCTTCCTGCCCTGCCTTTTGCTATGATTCTTTTTGCTTTGTGGTTCAGTAAAGGCAAGCAGCAGGCACCAGGGCGTCATCGTCGAGATCGCCGTCGTCCTACGATGTGGACTTCCTATCTCTCGGGCCAGTTCTTTTTGCCACTCTTAGCCATTTTTTATCTGATTGGCTATCCTTTGGTGAATGAGTATATCCTTTCCAGCGGTGTCTCTGCTGAAAGAAGTAAAGCGGCTCAGTATATTAAGGAAAAGACCAAGGACGGGGACACTATCTATGCTTGGGATACCTCGGCTAGTCTGTATCAGAAGAGCGGCCGCCTATCTGCCGTCTCTCTCTTGTCTCCAACTTTGTATGTGGGAACGGCTGAAAATCGTCTAGGCCTTCAGAAGGGACTGGAAAACAGTCAGCCCAAGTATATTTTGGTTAACAATGATGTCAAATTGCTGTCAGATGTGAAGCAGCTAATTTCCCAAAATTACAAGGAAGCTGACCTCAAACTCGACCATTTCAAGCTTTATCAACTTAAGTAGTAAAATCAATATGTTGTGTATAAAAAGAAAAAATGACTTTTTTGCCACAACATATTGATTTTTAATTTTAACGTGCTATAATGAGACTTGTATCGACTTATTTATAAAATACTGTTCTTTGGATAAAACGCTGTCGGAGATTTCCTGGAAATTTCTTAGCAGTTGGCTAGTCTGAAGAGACTTGATTTGTCCTAAGGGCAGGAAAAGGAAGTGTTCATGATGATTTTAAGGGAAGAGAAGTTTGAAACTGCTCCAGCTATTTATGTGGAGAAGAGGGACGGCCGCAGGGTGGCTTTTGATGTGTCAAAGATCTATAAGGCTATGGTGCGGGCAGCTCAAGAAGTCGGTCCGCTGAATCCGATGCTGGAAGCCAAGCTAGAAGCTATCACAGACCGCATTGTGGCAGAAATCAGCAGTCGCTTCGCTAAGTATGTCAAAATCTATGAGATTCAGAATATCGTTGAGCATGAGCTTCTAAATGCCAAGGAATATGCCATTGCGGAGAACTACATCACTTACCGCACCCAACGGGATTTTGAGCGCTCAAAAGCGACTGATATCAACTTTACCATTGACAAGCTTCTCAACAAAGATCGTACGGTGGTTAACGAGAATGCCAATAAGGACAGCGATGTTTTCAATACCCAACGGGATTTGACAGCTGGGATTGTCGGCAAGTCCATTGGGCTTAAGATGTTGCCGCCTCATGTGGCCAATGCCCACCAGAAGGGGGACATCCACTACCATGATTTGGACTACAGTCCTTATACGCCGATGACGAACTGCTGTTTGATTGACTTTGACGGCATGCTGAAAAATGGCTTCAAGATTGGGAATGCAGAAGTAGAGAGTCCCAAGTCTATCCAGACTGCGACAGCTCAAATCTCGCAAATCATTGCCAATGTAGCTTCTAGTCAGTATGGAGGCTGCTCAGCGGATCGGATTGACGAAGTCTTGGCGCCCTATGCTGAGCTTAATTATCAAAAGCATCTCAAGGATGCGGAGCAATGGGTTTTGCTGGATAAGCAGGAAGAGTACGCCTGGGCGAAGACCAAGAAGGACATCTACGATGCCATGCAGTCGCTGGAGTATGAGATCAATACTCTCTTTACTTCTAACGGTCAGACTCCTTTTACTTCGCTGGGCTTTGGTCTGGGAACCAATCGTTTTGAGCGGGAAATTCAGAAGGCCATTCTCAATATCCGCATCAAGGGACTGGGAAGCGAGCACCGCACAGCAATTTTCCCTAAGCTGATTTTCACCCTTAAGCGTGGACTCAATCTCGAGCCGGGAACGCCTAACTATGACATCAAAGAACTAGCTCTGGAGTGTGCCACTAAGCGCATGTATCCCGATGTGCTTTCCTATGACAAGATTATCGACTTAACTGGATCGTTCAAGGTGCCGATGGGCTGCCGTTCTTTCCTACAAGGCTGGAAGGATGAAAATGGTCAGGAAGTCAACTCCGGCCGTATGAATCTAGGTGTCGTTACTGTCAATCTGCCGCGGATTGCGCTTGAGTCCGAGGGGGATTTGGATAAATTCTGGGAACTCTTTAATGAGCGGATGAATATCGCTGAGGATGCTTTGGTTTACCGAGTGGAGCGGACTAAGGAAGCCAGTCCAGCTAATGCACCGATTCTTTATCAGTATGGGGCTTTTGGCCAACGCTTGGGCAAGTATGATCAGGTAGACCAGCTCTTTACTCACCGTCGTGCAACGGTGTCCCTAGGCTATATCGGTCTCTATGAAGTGGCAGCAGTCTTTTATGGCGGCGACTGGGAGACCAATCCAGAAGCCAAGGACTTTACGATTGCCATTGTCAAAGATATGAAGCGTCGGGTGCAAGAGTGGTCAGATCAGTATGACTATCATTTCTCTGTTTACTCGACACCATCTGAAAGTCTAACTGACCGTTTCTGCCGTTTGGATACAGAGAAGTTTGGGGTTGTTCCGGATATTACTGACAAGGAATACTATACTAATTCCTTCCACTACGATGTGCGCAAGAATCCAACGCCTTTTGAAAAGCTGGACTTTGAGAAGATTTATCCGGAAGTGGGTGCTTCAGGCGGCTTTATCCACTACTGTGAGTACCCTGTGTTGCAGCAAAATCCCAAGGCTCTGGAAGCTGTCTGGGACTATGCTTATGACCGAGTAGGCTATCTGGGAACTAATACACCGATTGACCGTTGTTACAAGTGTAACTTTGAGGGGGACTTCACGCCGACCGAGCGGGGCTTTACCTGTCCAAACTGCGGCAACAGCGATCCCAAGACGGTCGATGTGGTCAAGCGGACCTGCGGTTACTTAGGAAATCCGCAAGCCCGTCCGATGGTCAATGGCCGACACAAGGAAATATCAGCTCGGGTCAAGCACATGAATGGCTCGACTATTAAGTACGAAGGAAATTAAGATGGGAAAGTATCAATTGGACGACAAAGGAAAGGCTCAGGTGCAGCGTTTCCATGAAAAACATTCGCAGGGAGGCAGCGGCAAAAAAGAACGATTGGCCAAACTGCGTCAGCAATTTTTAGAAAAGAACAAGAAACAATAGAAGTCAGAGTGGGGCGCAAGGCGGTCTCACTCTCTTCGTATCAGGAGGCACTATGGAACTGAGACGACCGAAGCTAGAAGACAAGGAAAAGATTTTAGAGATGCTGGCTGACTTTGAAGCAGCTGGCAGCCGGCAGGATGGCTTCTTTGGCGGAGCGGATTTTGTCTACGAGGACTGGTTGGAAACGATTCAGCTAGCTGAGGCAGGTCTAGGCTTGCCGCAAGGTTTTGTGCCTTACATCCAACTAATCTCTTTTGCTGCGGATGGTCAGGCTGTGGGCTTTCTCAATCTGCGCTTGCGGCTCAATGACTATTTGCTCCAAGAAGGCGGGCATATCGGTTATAGTATCCGTCCGTCTGCGCGTGGGAAAGGATTGGCCAAAGAGCAGCTGCGACAAGGCTTGCAAGTAGCCAAAAGTAAAAATATTAAACGAGTCCTAGTGACTTGCGATTGTGATAATGCTGCCAGCAGGTCAGTGATTATGGCTAATGGCGGGGCTTTAGAGGATATTCGAGGCGGGAAAGAGCGCTACTGGATTGATGTCAATTAAGGAGGGAGCATGGAGCTAAGACGACCAACTTTGGAAGATAAAGACGCGATTTTAGAGATGATTGCGGAGTTCGATGCAGCAAAATCCTATATGCACGGTGGCATGGGCTCCACTTGGAAACGAGCAAAGGATTATGAGGATTGGTTAAAGATTGTAGAGCAGCAGGAGGATGCTGCTAATTTGCCAGCAGGCTGGGTTCCTGCCATTCAATTTTTATCCTTTGATGAGACCGGCTTGCCTCTGGGCTTTTTAGCTCTGCGCTTGTCTTTGAATGACAAATTATTTGTGGAGGGCGGGCATATTGGCTATTCTATCCGCCCCAGTCAACGCAGAAAGGGCTTGGCTAAGTTGCAGCTAGAGCTAGGGCTGGCAGAGGCTAGAAAGCAAGGATTAGAACGAGTGCTGATTACCTGCGATGAAGACAACGAAGCCAGCCGCTGCACCATTCTCTCTGCTGGCGGTGTTTATGAAAATACAATCGACAGAAGTCAGCGTTACTGGATTGATGTCGATTAAGGAGGAAGCATGGAGCTAAGAAGACCAACTTTGGAAGATAAAGACGCAATTTTAGAGATGATTGCGGAGTTTGCTGCTGCAAAATCCTATATCCACGGTGGCATGGGCTCCGCTTGGAAGCGAGCAAAGGATTATGAGGATTGGTTAAAGATTGTAGAACAGCAGGAGGATGCTGCCAATTTGCCAGAAGGCTGGGTTCCTGCAATCAAATTTTTATCCTTTGATGAGACTGGCTTGCCTCTGGGTTTTTTAGCTCTGCGCTTGTCCTTAAATGACAAATTATTTGTGGAGGGTGGTCATATTGGCTATTCTATCCGGCCCAGTCAACGCAGAAAGGGCTTGGCTAAGTTGCAGCTAGAGTTAGGGCTGGCAGAGGCTCGAAAGCAAGGATTAGAACGAGTGCTGATTACCTGCGATGAAGACAACGAAGCCAGTCGACGCACGATTCTCTCCGCTGGCGGTGTTTACGAAAATACAATTGATAGAAGTCAGCGTTACTGGATAGAGTTAGATGGGGAGGTGTCATGAACAATCCCAAACCTCAAGAATGGAAAAGTGAGGAGCTGAGCAAGGGGCGAATTATTGACTATAAGGCTTTTAACTTTGTGGATGGCGAAGGCGTCCGCAACTCCCTCTATGTCAGTGGCTGTATGTTTCACTGTGAAGGCTGCTATAATGCAGCAACCTGGTCTTTCAACGCTGGCATTCCTTATACCCAAGAGCTGGAGGATCAGATTATGAAAGACTTGGCGGAACCCTATGTGCAGGGGCTGACCCTCCTAGGCGGCGAGCCTTTTCTCAATACAGGCATTCTCCTGCCCTTGGTCAAGCGGATTCGGAGAGAGTTGCCGGACAAGGATATTTGGTCCTGGACGGGCTACACCTGGGAGGAGATGATGCTGGAAACGGAGGATAAGCTGGAGCTGCTGAGTTTGATTGACATTCTGGTGGATGGCCGTTTTGACCTTACCAAGAAGAATCTCATGTTGCAGTTCCGCGGTTCTTCCAATCAGCGGATCATCGATGTGCAGAAATCCCTTGAGGCAGGCAAGGTTATCATCTGGGAGAAGCTCAATGATGGCTTGCAGGCCTATGAGCAAGTTGACAGAGATAAGATGCTTTAAAAAACAAGCAAAATACTGATATAAAAGAGGTTTCACCTCTTTTTCTGTTGCCAAAAACAGTATAAAATATTGGTTTTTCGAGAAGGGAGAAGGAATTTACTGAAAATTAATACAGACTGTCCTTTTTTGTCAACAAAATTTGAAAAAAACTAAAATATTTTTAAATATTTTAGTGTATCATAATGCATTTATGATATAATAAAATGTATTTATATCTCAGGGGAGAAAAAGGGAGAATTATGAATCATCATAGGAGAAATGTGCCTGCTTCTAAAAAGGGGAAGAAGCTTAGGCTCTTTAATGCAGCTTTACTGACATTGGTAAGCTTGGTTTCAGGTTTGCTGGTTTTTTCTATATTTAGAAATAATGTTCTGGCGTTTCATCACCTGAACCTTGTTTTGTCTGCTCTTTTGGCGGCTGTTATTTTACTGGCAGCCTTCTTTATATGGAAAAATAAGTTCAAAGTTTTGACCACGGTGCTTTTGCTTGTGACTTTGCTGGTATCCTCAGGAGCTATGTACGGGGTCAAGGAATTGATGGACTTATCTAGAGGTGTGAACTCTACTTCAAATTACTCTGAAATTGAAATGGCGGTTTATGTCCGAGCAGACAGCGACAAATCAGATGTGACTCAGCTGCAGAAGCTTACGGCTCCGACTGAAAATGGAGACAAGGACAATGTAACGGCTCTTCTGGAGCACATCAAGAAGACTAAAAAGACAGAACTCACAGTGGAAAACAGCTCATCTTATATCGCAGCCTACAAGGCCCTCATCAATCAAGAGACTGAGGCCATTGCCCTCAATAGTTCGTTTGGAGATATGCTGGCTTCTCACGATGCTGACTATGCTTCAAAGATAAAGAAAATCTATACTTATAAAATTACTCGTCAAGTAGAGACCGGCAAACGCAGGGATGATGCCAATGCGGATGTCTTCAATATCTATGTCAGCGGTATCGATACTTATGGCTCTATCTCATCTGTCTCACGCTCAGATGTCAATATCATCATGACGGTCAATCGCAAGACCAAGAAAGTCCTCTTGACAACAACTCCTCGTGATTCTTATGTGGCGATTGCAGACGGAGGGGCTGGGCAGATGGACAAGCTGACCCATGCAGGGATTTATGGAGTAGATGCTTCTGTCCACACACTGGAAAATCTTTACGGCATTCGCATTGACTACTATGTTCGTCTGAACTTCACTTCCTTCCTCAAGCTAGTAGACCTGTTGGGAGGGATTGATGTTGAAAATGACCAAGAATTTACCAGCCGACACGGCAATCATCATTTCCCAGTAGGGAAAGTCCATATGAACTCAGATCAGGCGCTTGGCTTTGTTCGCGAGCGTTACTCCCTTCAGGGTGGTGACAATGACCGCGGAAAAAATCAAGAAAAAGTTATCGAAGCAGTCATTAAAAAGCTGACTTCAACCAGTGCTTTGAAGAACTACAACGAGATTATTTCCGGCTTGCAGGACTCTATCCAGACCAACATGGAGTTGCCTGTTCTTATGAATCTGGTCAATACCCAGCTGGAGTCAGGAGGAAGCTATCAAGTTCAGTCACAAGCCATCAGCGGAAATGGACGCATGGATTTACCATCCTATGCTATGCCAGATTCCAATCTCTACATGATGGAAATCCAGCCAGAAAGCCTTGATAATGCTAAGGCAGCGATTCAGCAGCTAATGGAAGGAAAAGCACCATGATTGATATCCATTCTCATATTATCTTTGATGTGGACGATGGCCCTAAGAATTTTGAGGATTCCAAAAAACTGCTGGAAGAAAGCTATCGACAGGGAGTTCGGACCATCATCTCTACTTCTCATCGCAGAAAGGGTATGTTTGAAACGCCTGAAGAGACCATTAGCGCTAACTTTAAAATGGTAAAAGAACTGGCAGAGCTTGTAGCGCCTGACTTGACGGTTCTCTATGGGGCAGAGATTTACTACACCAGTGATGTGGCGGATAAGTTGGAAAAGGGGATTTTCCCCAGTCTAGCTGGCACACGCTATGTGCTGATTGAGTTTAGCATGGCGACGCCCTATAAGGACATTCATAAAGGCTTGGCTCAGATTCTGCGCTTAGGTCTAACCCCAGTCGTGGCTCATATTGAGCGCTATCACTGCTTGGAAAATGATGAAAAGAAGGTACAGGAACTCATTAATATGGGCTGCTATACTCAAATTAATAGCTCCAGTGTTCTAAAACCTAAGCTGCTTGGAGACTCGCATAAATTTATGAAAAAACGGGCTCAATTCTTTTTGGAGAAAGACTTGGTCCACTTTATTGCCAGCGACATGCACAATCTAAGCCAGAGACCGCCCTTTATGAAGGAGGCCTTTGCCATCGTCGCTAAGAAATACGGTTCCCGCCGGGCAGAAGCTCTCTTTGGCGGCAACCAAGCCTTATTATTGAAAAATGAATTGATTTAGGGGAAAAATGGAAAAACAAGAAAAGCAAATCGTAGAAATCGATATTTTGTCCTTGCTGAGAGCCTTATGGCTGAAGAAATTTACCATCGTGTTGGGAGCTGTGCTCTTTTCTTTGCTGGCTTTTGGCTACAGCGTCTTTATTGCTAAGAAAATGTATCAGAGTACCACGCGCATCTATGTGGTCAGCCGTCAGAACGAAACGCAGGCAGCTTTGACCAATCAGGATCTGCAGGCGGGGGCTTACCTCGTTAAGGACTTTAAGGAAATCATTCTGTCACAGGCGGTTCTGTCACAGGCGATTAGTGAGTTGAAACTGCAAACGTCACCAAGAGAGCTGACGCGTCACATCACCGTTTCCGTTCCGGCGGATACTCGTATCGTTTCGATTACAGTTAAAGATGACAATCCGGAGGAAGCGGCTCGCATTGCCAATGCCTTTCGTAATATCGCCGCTGAGAAAATCATCGAGGTGACAAAAGTTTCTGATGTGACAACTTTGGAAGAAGCAACAGTCCCAGCAGAGCCTTCTTCACCAAATATTCGGCGTAATGTTATCTTAGGATTTTTAGGGGGCAGCGTCCTGATGTCGATCTTTATCATCGCTGTAGAAATCTTGGATGATCGGGTGAAGAAGCCAGAAGACATTGAAGAAGTTATGGGCTTGACGCTGTTGGGCGTTATCCCAGATATGAACAGAATGTAAGGGAGAGAAAATGGCAACCTTAGAATTAGTTAGGAAAAAAAGGAATCTTGTCAAACTAACCGAGGAATACTACAACGCTCTAAGTACTAATGTGCAGCTGAGCGGCGCCAATATCAAAATGGTCGAAATAACCTCAGTGACGGCAAATGAAGGGAAGTCTACAACCTCGGTGAATCTTGCGGCAGCCTTTGCCAGAGCTGGTCACAAGACCTTGCTGATTGATGCGGATATCCGTAACTCAGTCATGTCCGGTGTGTTTAGCAGTCAGAGAAAAGTATCAGGCTTGACGGACTATCTGTCAGGACAGGCTGCCCTGCATGAAGTCATCAACGATACAGATCTGGAAAATCTGGATGTGATCTTATCTGGGCCAGTATCACCTAATCCGACTGGACTTTTGCAAAGCAAGCAGTTTGAAGCGCTTTTGACTGACCTGCGTGTCCGCTATGACTACATCATCGTAGATACTTCACCGATTGGTCTAGTCATTGATGCGGCCATCATCGCTCAGAAATGCGATGCTAGCTTCTTGGTGACACAAGCAGGACATATCAAACGAAAAGCAGTCATGAAAGCTAAAGAGCAGTTGGAACAAACGGGAACTCCTTTTTTGGGTGTTGTCCTCAATAAATATAACATTGATTTGGAACGCTATGGTGCCTACGGAACTTATGGAGGATACGGCAGCTATGGCAATTATGGGAAATAGGGAATAAAGAGTTTTAGGATAATTGGGAGATTAGGAACATGACAAGAGCGAGAAAAAGAGTCATCTTAATTATTGTTGATATTATTTTGCTCAGTATAAGTCAGGGGATTTCAAAATTCTTCTTAGCAAAATATGTCGGGATAACGGATTTATCTTTTGTCTCTATTTTAATGGGGATTATTGTACTGTATTTGACATTTGCAACACTGTCGAATGTCTTTTCTACGATTACAAGGTATACAGATTACAAAACAATGTTTCGAGTGGGGGGCTCAATTTTGGGAGCTTACTCGATTGTATACATTGCAGAGAAAATTTTTTACGAATCCACAAACAGTAGATATATTGTCCTTTCTATGCTGCTATCTTTTTTGTTGGTTATTGCTTCAAGGCTGACTTGGCGGGAGATTCATGAATTCGTGCAGCACCCTTCAGCCTTACTGGGTAAGAAAGTAGATGGGACAAAGACCCTTGTTGTTGGTTCGGGGGATGGTGCCAGTCTCTTTATCAAGACAGCCCAGCAAAAATCAAAAGATTTAAAAATAGTTGCGATTGTAGATGATGATAAGAACAAGCAAAATACGTATCTTCATGGAGTAAAAGTTGTAGGAACAACTGAGCAGATACCTGAAATTGTAGGGAATTATGAAGTTGAACAAATTGTCATTGCCATTCCTTCGTTGGCACCGGATGATTACGAGCGAATCGTAGAGTACTGCCAACAGACGGAGGTCAAGGTCAATGCCATGCCTAAGTATGAACAGGTGATTACGGGGAAACTATCTGTCAGCAAACTTCAGGAAATTGATATTGCAGATCTGTTAGGGCGTAAAGAAGTTAAGCTGGATCAGCAAAGTTTGAAGTCCAATATTAAATGCAAGACAGTTCTTGTTACGGGGGCAGGTGGCTCTATCGGCTCAGAACTTTGCCGTCAGATTGCTCAATTCTGCCCAGCAAGGCTCCTGCTTCTAGGTCATGGAGAAAATTCAATTTATTTGATTCACAAGGAGCTGTCAAGCCGTTATAAAGATGATATTGAGTTGATTCCAATCATTGCAGATATTCAAGATAGAGAGAGGATTTTCCATATTATGGAAACCTATCGTCCTGATCGAGTGTATCATGCAGCGGCTCATAAACATGTTCCTTTGATGGAGTACAATCCGACAGAAGCAGTCAAAAACAATATCTATGGCACGCGAAATGTAGCAGAAGCAGCAAAGGCAGCTGGTGTCGCGAAATTTGTCATGATTTCTACAGATAAGGCAGTCAACCCGCCTAATGTTATGGGGGCAACTAAGCGAGTGGCGGAGATGGTCGTGACCAGTTTAAATGAAGAAGGAAAGACTCTTTTCTCAGCCGTCCGCTTTGGGAATGTTTTGGGCAGCCGAGGTAGTGTCGTTCCTTTGTTCAAGGAGCAGATTGCCAAGGGAGGTCCTATCACCGTGACGGACTTTCGAATGACACGCTATTTCATGACCATACCAGAAGCCAGCCGCTTGGTGATTCAGGCTGGAGCCTTGATGCAAGGGGGAGAGGTTTTTGTCTTGGATATGGGCGAGCCTGTGAAAATTTTGGACTTGGCTAAAAAGATGATCACGCTCAGTGGCCATACTGAAGAGGAGATTCAGATTCAAGAAGCAGGCATTCGACCGGGTGAAAAGCTTTATGAAGAGCTCTTGTCTGCCAAGGAAAAGGTTAATGATCAAGTCTATGAAAAGATTTTTGTAGGAAATGTTCAGTCGCTGCCTAAGATAGAGGTGGATTCCTATGTGGACTCTCTTCTAACTCTTGGTGCAAATGACCTCAAGGACAGCCTGGTAAAGTTTGCACAGCAATAAGTTTTTAGGATAATCATGTATAAATTTTTTAAACGAACATTAGATATAGTCTTGTCATTCTTAGGAATGCTTGTCTTATCACCATTTTTTCTGCTTCTAGTACTCGCTATTAAATTGGATTCAAAAGGACCAGTTTTGTTCAAACAGAAGCGGGTCGGTCTGCATAAGAAACACTTCTATATTTTGAAATTCAGAACGATGCGAATTGACACACCTAAGGATACTCCAACTCATTTGCTGGAAAATCCAGAGCAATGGATTACAAAGGTTGGGAAATTTCTTAGGAAGACATCTCTGGATGAGTTGCCTCAGATTTGGAATATTTTTGTTGGTGACATGAGTATCATAGGTCCAAGACCGGCTCTTTGGAATCAGTATGATTTGATTGAAGAGCGAGACCGCTATGGAGCAAATGATGTTTTGCCAGGTCTGACGGGATGGGCTCAGATTCACGGGCGAGATGAGTTGCCAATCTCCAAGAAAGCTGAATTGGACGGCTACTACGTCCAGCATTTGTCTTTTGGATTAGATGTCCGCTGTTTCTTTGGAACCATTAAGAGTGTGGCCAAGAGCGAAGGTGTTGTCGAAGGCGGTACGGGAAATATGGAAAAGAAAGATTAAAGGCTGATGAAAAGAATATTAATTACGGGAGAGGGTAGCTATATCGGCCGGAGCTTTAAGAGATATGTTTCCTCACGGGAGGATGTTCAGGTTGATGAGCTGGACGTCCGCGGAGAGACCTGGAAGGAGAAAGATTTTTCGTCTTTTGATGTAATTTTGCATTTGGCGGCGATTGTCCATATCTCCAACCCATCAAAAGAGATGGAATCGGTATATAAGCAAGTCAATACTCAGCTACCTTATGAATTGGCTCAAAAGGCTAAACGCGAAGGTGTCAAACAGTTTATCTTTATGAGCAGCATGAGCGTCTATGGCGAAGTTTTGGGAGATCGGGTTATCACAAAAGACACGCAAGAAGGTCCTGATTCTTTTTATGGCAAAAGCAAACTAGCTGCTGAGCAACTTCTGGCGGAATTGGAGAGCGAAGATTTCAAATTGGCAGTTTTACGGCCGCCCATGGTTTATGGTTATCAAGCTAAGGGAAATTATAAGCGACTGTCAAAGTTGGCTCAGAATCTACCAGTTTTCCCTTTAGTCCAGAATGAACGTAGTATGATTTATATTGACAACCTTTGTGAGTTTATCAGACTGATTGTTCAGAATCAAGACAGCGGTGTCTTCTATCCTCAAAATCAGGACTATGTCAATACCTCTCAGCTAGTCAGAGAAATAAAAAGGACTCATGGCCAGAGAGTAGTCTTGCTGCCTGCATTTAACTGGATTTTAAAAGGACTGTCTCGCCATGTTTCGACACTAAATAAGCTGTTTTCAGATTTAACTTATGAAAAAGAGATGTCTAGCTATCCTCAGTCTTATCAGGTAGCAGATTTTAGGAGGTCTATTGAGAAGACGGAGAAGGGAAACTAGTTTAGGATGAATGGGGGGATTGTTAGTGAAATTTTCGGTATTGATGTCTGTCTATCAGAAGGAGAATCCAGATTTCTTAAGAAAGAGCCTAAATAGCGTTCTTATAGAGCAGAGCCGCAAACCAGATGAGCTTGTCCTTGTAGAGGATGGGCCGCTGACAGAAGAGCTTTATCAGACGATTCAAGATTTCAAGGAATCATTTCCAGAGATGAAAGTTCTACCCTTAAAGGAAAATGTCGGATTGGGAGAAGCTTTGCATCGGGGAGTTGAGGCTTGTTCTTATGACTGGATTGCTAGAATGGATACAGATGACATTGCGACACCGGACCGTTTTCAGCAACAAGTGGACTATATTGAGCAGCATCCACAGTTAGATGTTCTGGGGGGAAATATCATAGAATTTGATTCGGAACCAGATCAAATAGTGGCAGAGAAACAAATGCCGCTTTCTCATGAAGAGATTATCAAAAGGTTGCAGCGGAGAAATCCTTTCTGTCACATGACGGTATTTTTCAAGAAATCATCTGTTTTAAAAGCGGGCAATTACAAGCCCCTGCCTTTAGTGGAAGACTATTATCTTTGGGCGAGAATGGCTGCTCAGGGCTGTCGTTTCGCCAATCTTAATCGGGTCTTGGTTTATGCTCGTGTCGGAAACGGCATGCATACGAGAAGAAGCCAGACAGAGCAGATTGCCAGCTGGAAAGTAGTCAATACTTTTTTGCTGTCACATGGTATGTTGAACCGAGGGCAATATTATCAAAATATGTTGATGATTCGCGCTTTTGTGGGAACGCCTATTTGGATAAAAGCGTTCATTTATAAGTATCTGCTTAGAAGAAAGTAATCTTCTTCACAGACAGAGCAATCTAGCTTAGACAGGGAGAAAGCTAGAAGTTAGGGGGATATAGGATGAAAAGTTTAGGAAGGAGGGAGAAATGATTTCTGTCGTGATGGCGACCTATAATGGGGTGGATTTTATTTTGGAGCAACTAGACTCTATCCGCACTCAAAAGCTGAAGCCTGATCAGGTCATTATCTGTGATGACTGTTCGACAGATCGGACAGTGGCGCTAATCAAGGACTACATCACCAAGCATCAACTGACTGATTGGCAGCTGATTGAAAATCAGGAAAATTTGGGCCATTATCGAACTTTTATAAAATTAGCAAGTTTGGCTGAGCACGATATTGTTTTTTTCGCTGATCAGGATGATAAATGGCTGCCTGATAAAACAGCTGCCTTGCAGAAAGTACTGTTAGAAACAGGTTCTGCTATGGTGTATGGCCAGTCTTACTTGATTGATCAAAATGGTCAGGTCATCAAGGAGCCCAGGGTTTCAGGAGAAAGGCAAGAAAGAAATCTAGCTTGGCTTCTAAAAAATTGGCCGTCAGGTTATCAGACAGCTTTTAGAAAGTCGGTACTGACGGATATTTTGCAGCAGCAGTATACGGATTATCCTGGATTTGATTATCATGATGTTTTATTTGGTATGCTGGCTCCATTGTATGGAAAAGTTGTTTGCTTGGACCAGCTTCTAGATCAGCATCGCATTCATCAGGCGAATGTAACCCAGTCTGCGTCGTCGCTCAGTTTTAATAAAACAAGGTTATCTAGGATTAACTATTTACAGAAGGTCATCAGTCGCTATGAGTCCGTGCAAAAAATCGCAGAAGAGCGTCAGATTTCTGAGGCGGCTCATCGCCAGCTTGCTAGGGCTTTGGCCTTGACCAATCTTAGACTGAAATTATTACAGTCTAGAAATCCATTTTGGGCTTTGGGCCTGATGTTTCAAATAAGGGAGTATCGAACAATAAAAGATTTCATCAGTGATTTGGTATACACCTATTCACTGAATGGAGTTGCTAGGAGATTATTGAAAAAGTTTGGGAGGTAAGAAAAATGAGAGGAACCAGTAAGATTGAATGGGAGTTGGCTTTGGGAGAACGCTTCAGCCCCATGTATCAGAAAATTACGGATGATAAATTAAAGGTTTTACAAAAAGCCTATTTACAAATGTATAAAAAATTTGATGCAGAGTGTCGTCGGCATCATATTCATTCCTACATGGTTGCAGGGACCTTGATTGGCTCTTTGCGACATGGGGGCTATATCCCTTGGGACGATGATATTGACTTAGTGATGTTCCGAGAGGACTACAATCGTCTGCAGGAAATCTTTGCGGACAGCGAGGACTTCGAGTTGATTTCTCCTGCGGATGCGACAGACAGTGTCTTTAAGGTTCTAAAGCTGCAGAGCAAGTCACTGACCTACTATGATGTTTTGGGAGAAGGTTTCAGTAAAAAGAAACATCTTTATCTTGATATGCTGCCAATTGACTTTGTCCCAGAGAATAACATGCTTCGCAAGCTCAAGGGTCTTCTATTCAGAGCCTTGGATTTATCACACAATAGCTCACGCTGCTATACGAAGTTTACTCCGCATCTGACCTATATGGCTAAAGAATCCAAAGAACTCAGACAAAATCTTTGGATCAGAAGACTGATAGGCTTCCCTTCTTTTATCATGGGGCCAGCCAATATGTATAAGTTGATGGAAAAACTCATCCAGTCTAATAAGAAGACTTCAAAAATAACAATTGCTTATGGTGTAAAAGGTTATTTGGGAGAGACAATCGACTATGAAAGTTTCTATCCAGCTAAGAAGTATTCCTTTGAAGGCTATGAGTTCGATGGACCTAATGATGCGGACAAGTATCTGACCAATCGCTACGGTGATTACATGACACCGCCTGAAAGAAAAGAACAGACAGAACGTCATGTCAGACTGAGAGATAATTGGGTTGAATTAATAGAAGGAAGATAATGGTTTTTTTACTAATTTTGGGAGGCCTTTTCCTATTGTTTTTGACAATCAAAACAGTAGGAAGAGACTATGCTAACCCGGCTTTTATATATCTGGCAATATGGATGATAGCAAGCATTTTTACTGCATTTTATTCATCCAAATGGGGAGAGGGACTTTCTCTGATAACGGTCACTGTTATCTTTGTTGGAAATGCCATTTTTTTAATGGGAGTCCTCTTGTCATCGAATTTGTTTGCTGAGAGGAAGTTGGACGCCAAACCTAGTCAAATAAAGGTGAGTAATTTTTTCATTATTTTAGTTCTCTTATTTTTGGCTTATGCGGTCAGGTTTATTTATTCCGATTTGCTTTACTTGGCGGCGCAGAGTAAGCAGGTACCTGGGGGATTGTTTAAAACCATTGAATTGGCTCGGCATATGACTACAAATTATGATTTCTCTCTTAGTCGTCTTAGCCTCAATTTGTTGCGGGTTAACTTTTCCTTAGGAATTGTTTTCTTCTATTTTTTCTGCGAGTCTCTTTTTTCGGGAAAAGATGGCATTTTTTACAAGGGCAAGTTATTGCTGGTTAGTCTGATTTCTTTAGGTATTTCCCTCTTGTCTACCGGACGTACGGAGTTGCTGGGCTTGGTTGCAGGCTATGCTATTGTGTATATGCTGTTTTTCTCGAAGTATTATTCGTGGAGAGACAGCAGGTATGGTGTGAAGCTTTTTCGCTCTTTGCTGATAATTGGCTTTGTATTCCTTGTCTTATTTATGGCAGTTGGAACCTTTGTTCTCAATCGAGTGGATAGTCGGGCAGAGTTCGGAATTTTGGATAATTTGGTTAAATATATGGGTTCACCCATTCAGGCTTTAGACTATTATCTGAAAAATCCTACTCTTTATAGCGATAATCAAGTCTTTGGAGAAAATACTCTTATTGCTATCTATGGAACATTGAAATCCCTCGGTCTGTCTAGCCATGATCTGACACCTTTCTTGCCTGTTGTTCATTTCAACGACGATAAAACCAATGTTTACACAATTTATTACTACTTTATCAAGGATTTTGGCTATTTCTCAGTCCTTATCTTTCAGCTTTTATATGGCTTCTTTTACGGAAGTTTCTACTATTCTATCAAAAAACGCTATTTCACCCCGCTAAAGGTTATTGTTTTCGCTTTATTTGCGTATCCTTTGGTCATTTCATTCTTTCAGGAAACATTGCTGTCATTGCTGACAACCCATATCAATCGGATTATCTATGCTTTTGTGATTTATATGGCAGCTGATTTACTGAGTAGAGTACGATTTACAACGAGAGGAAGGAAAGTATCGGTATGACGACATCAGCTCTGATATTCGCAGGCGGCACAGGCAGCCGCATGAATACCAAGACCTTACCCAAGCAGTTTTTAGAGTTGCACGGTAAGCCTATTATTATTCATACGATTGAGCACTTTGAAGACCATCCGGCAGTATCGGACATTGTGGTTGTCTGTGTAGACGGCTGGCTGGACTACTGCAGAGATTTATTAGCCAGATTCAATATCAAGAAAGTCAGTCAAGTGGTTCCTGGTGGAGAGACTGGACAAATGTCTATTTTTAATGGTCTATCTGTCTTACGGGAAAAGTACAAGAACGATGACGACTATGTGTTGATTCATGATGGTGTTCGCCCCTTGATTGACGGGGGAATTATTTCTAAAAATATTGAAACAGCCAAAAAGTATGGGGCAGCTATTACGGTTAAGCCGGTTATCGAAACGGTTATTCAGGTCGATGAGGCGGATGTTATTAATCAGGTTATTGAGCGTTCCACTTGTCAGACAGCTGTCGCCCCTCAAACCTTCGCGCTTTCGAAGATTCACTCCCTGCATTTAAAAGCTCAGGCAGAGAATCAGTTTGATATGACGGATTCTGCGACACTGGCTCGTTATTTTGGTCTCCCTCTGCATACAGTCATGGGGGGCAGTGAAAATATCAAAATTACGACTCCATCTGATTTTTATATCTTTAGAGCGATTTACGAAGCGCGTGAAAATGCACAAATTTTTGGTTAATATGGGAAATAATACGATTTTACAAAAGGATATGGAAGACCTAGCTACTGTCAGTCCTATTCTTAGAGAACTGAGAAATGTAACAGTCTTGGTAACCGGAGCAACGGGACTTATAGGCAGACACTGCATTTCCGCCTTGATGGCTTTAAATGATTTGTACCAAGCTAATGTCAGAGTAGTGGCCTTGGCACGAAATCAGAAAAAAGCGGAAGATCTATTTCAAGATTTTTTACATAGTGAGAATTTGAAGCTAGTGTATGCTGACTTGCTGTCAGATTGGCAGATAGAGGAGGATTTGGATTATATTATCCATGGAGCCAGTGCGACGGACTCCTCTTTTTTCGTTGAGCATCCTGTGGAGACAATTGATCTAGCCGTAAATGGAACGAAAAAACTACTGGAGCTGGCTAAAAATAAGCAGGTTCACAGTATGGTCTATCTCTCTTCTCTGGAAGTCTATGGGACGACAAATCCTGATGCTTCTAGCATTAGCGAGAAAGATTACGGTTATTTGGATCCAACCAGTATCCGCAGCAGTTATTCGGAAAGCAAGCGCATGGCAGAGTCCTTGTGTGTAGGCTATTGTCATCAGTATCAGGTACCAGTGAAAATGGCTCGTTTGTCACAAACCTTTGGCCCAGGTGTGAGCTATGAGGACAACAGAGTTTTTGCGCAGTTTGCGCGTGCTATCCTTGAAAAGAGAGATATTGTTCTCCGGACTAAAGGGGAAACTGTTCGGAACTACTGCTATACCAAAGATGCCATTGAAGCTATTTTTTACATTCTGCTGAAAGGCCAAGCAGGTCAAGCATATAATGTCGCCAATAAAGAGACGGCTATTTCTATCCGTGAGATGGCGGAAATGGTTATTGAACTAAGCGGTAGCAATGAATCGAAGTTGGTCTTTGATTTGGCAGAGGATGTGGAAAAGCTAGGATATAATCCGACAGTTAAGATTCGTCTCAATACGGACAAGATTGAGAGTTTAGGCTGGCATGCTCATACTGATTTAGAAACCATGTTTTTACGTTTGATTGAGAGCATGGCAGCAGATAGGAAGAAATAGGAGGGAAAATTTGTCTGGTGGATTTAAAAAAATAGTAGCTAATTTTTCCTATGTTGTCTTGTCCAATTTGCTGACAGTAATAGTTTCTTCTCTGGTTGTCTTGATTTTGCCTAAGATCATGGGTGTAGAGGAGTATGGATACTGGCAACTCTATATTTTTTATTTATCTTATGCCGGTTTTGTTCATCTGGGTTGGGTGGACGGAATTTACCTTCGCTACGGTGGTTTGGAGTATGCTGATCTGGATAAAGAAAAGTTTTTCTCTCAGTTTCTCATGCTTTTGATCTATCTGACAGGGATTGGAATTTTATTTTTATTAGGGATTTCTGCCTTTATTAGAGATGAGAGCAGTCAGTTTGTTTTTACACTTTTGGTTTATACCACGTTGGTCACCAATCTGCGTTTTCTCTTTGTTTACGTTCT
The DNA here is from genome assembly GCF_031142805.1 of Streptococcus sp. IsoGale022. Lineage (NCBI taxonomy): Bacteria > Bacillati > Bacillota > Bacilli > Lactobacillales > Streptococcaceae > Streptococcus > Streptococcus sp. IsoGale022. The sequence goes on from NZ_JAKZJI010000005.1 coordinate 43,285, forward strand.
GCAGATGACTAATCGACTAAAGGAAAGTTCCTATGTTGTTAGTGGAGACCGACTCCTCTATTTACTGCTTTTACTGGTCTTTATTTTCGTGGGTTTTCGAGATTTCAAGATTATGGTCTATGCAGATTTGATTGGTAGAGTTGTTTCTCTTTTTTATGCCATGTATCTGTGCCGAGATATGGCCCTGCGACCCCTCAATCAGTTTAAGCTTGATATAAAGGAAACGGTTCGCAATATTGCTGTTGGTATCAATCTGATGCTATCAAATGTAGCCAGTATGCTCATTATAGGAACGGTTCGAATGGGGATTCAAAAGGTATGGAACATTGCTACATTTGGGAAAGTATCTTTGACTCTGAGTATTTCCAATCTGCTTATGACCTTTATCAACGCTATCGGTTTGGTCATCTTTCCGATTTTGAAACGGACGAACGAAAGCAAGTTGCCTAAGATTTATAATCAGTTGCGGAATGTCCTTATGGTTCTTATGTTTGGAGTGCTTTTGTTGTATTATCCCCTGAAAATAGCTTTGGACAGCTGGCTGCCGGCTTACAGAGAGTCTTTGATATTTATGGCTCTAGTCTTTCCTATGTCTGTCTACGAGGGAAAAATGGCTCTGCTTATCAATACCTACTTAAAAGCCTTACGAATGGAGAGGCAGATTTTTAAAGTAAATGTAATTGCCATGCTCTTAAGTTTCGCTACTACCTTGATTTTTGCAGTTTTTCTGCGCAATCTGAATGCTACAGTGCTGTCTATCGTGCTGTTGCTTGCGACTAGGAGTATATTGGCAGAGCTAATCTTAGCCAAGAGGATGCAGATTGAGGTCGTCAAAGATATCTGGGTTGAGTTGCTAATGACGCTTGTATTTATTGCTTCGAATTGGTTTTTATCAGTTTATCTTGCTGCAGCAGCCTATGGATTTGTCTATCTGACCTACAGTATATACAAATACCAAAGTTTGAAAGGCCTGCTCCAACAATTGCGGACTCGTTGATGCTTGAGAAATTATAAATAGTTTAACAATCTAAATACTAAGCCCTGTCTGGGCTTTTTATATGCACTCAACTGTCATCAATTGATATGTTTTTTAATGGGCGTGTAATCTGGTCTTGATGAGCTGTAATAATAAACATGCTATAATGTCTGCATGAAGACTGAAAACACAACTTTGCACGCTTTCAAGGCCCTAGCTTGCTTTAGTATTGTTTCCTTACACTTTCTGCTGCCGGGGCAATTTGGCGTTTTTTATCAAATTGTGGCCCGCTTTGCAGTTCCCTTTTTCATGATGCTGTCGGGCTATTTTTCCTTTAATATTTCCAGAGATAAGGTTAAGTATCGTCTCAAGCAGATGCTCCTTTTGACAGCTGCCAGTCTCCTATTTTACACGATTGTGCATTTTGTCAACCTAGTGCTGACCAGAGAGTTAACAGAAAAGATGGCAGCTATAGACCTATCTGATTTTGCGGACTTTTTCCTTTTTAACAGTCCCAGAGACTTGATTGGCTCAGCTGCTACACCGACATGGTATTTGCTGGCTATTTCTTATATCTACACGCTTTATTTGGTTTTTTATAAGCATTTTCACCGCTTAACTAGCTTGGGTGTGTCATTGTTCTTGTTGATCCTGGCCTTTTGTATTGAGTTCAATACAGATAGCGAATTTTACTATCGCAACTTCCTGTTTATGGGTCTTCCCTTTTTCATTCTAGGGATGCAGTTTGCCAAGCATCGGGATCGGATTTTAGCCTACGACTTGTCGTCTGTCAGGAAATGGGCGATTGGTTTGGGAATAGCAGGCTTGATTCTGCTTGAGTATTGTTTCATGGGTACGGAATATGACCTCTATCCCAGCACTCTTTTTTCATCCAGTGCAATTTTCTTCTATGCGGTAAGAAATGGGTCCGATATTGATATTCCGATTTTGAATAATATCGCTAAGAGATATGCTACCATGATTTATATCATTCATCCTTTTATTATCTTCATTTTCAGGTCGATAATGCCTCGGAATACCATTTACAGTTTTGGCTTTTTTATTATTTTCTTACTGTCTTACTTGCTGAGCATAGCTTTTCAGAAAGCCATCAGGCCCAGGCTTATCAGTGCGCTTCCGGCTCAGTGATGTAAGCTGTCATAGCTTATCCTCGCTTTGACTCCAAACTAAAAGCAACAGAATACTGTTGCTTTTCTTGGTCTATCTGGGGTTCAGACTGTTCAATACTTTTTCAAAATTGTCAGAGCGGGCTTCGACTGTTATTTTTTCTAGCGTAAAAGGGTGGGTGAAGGTCAGCCGATGGGCGTGGAGCATAAGCCGCCCTTTGGGCTGCGGATGATAAAGGGGGTCACCGATAAGTGGGTGTCCGTGGTGAGCGAGATGAACACGGATCTGATGGGTTCGGCCAGTCTTGAGTTGGCATTTGACCAAGGCAGCCTGCCCAAATTGCTTGACCCTAGTTACATGGGTCTCTGCATAGAGTCCTTTTCGGGGGTCGACCAGCCGTTTTCTGCGGTCATGACGGTCGCGGCCAATCTTGTCTTTATAGATAAGCTTTTTGCTTGGGAACTTGCCTTGGACCAAAGCCCAATATTCACGGCTGATTTCTCGCTTTTCCAGCAGCTGATTGAGGATGGGCAGGACAAAGGGGTTCTTGGCAAAGAGGACAGCACCGCTGGTTTCTTTATCCAGCCGGTGAACGACATAACAGGTCTCACCAACATAGGCAGAAACATGATTAAGCAGGGCTAGCTCTGTTGGTTCATTGGCGTGGGTTTTCATCCCCTCTGGTTTATTGACGATGATGAGATGCTGGTCCTGGTAGAGCTCTTCTACGAGTTCGCCATTTCCAAGCAAGATTGTCTTTTGAGGATAATCCTCTTCATCAAATATCAGGCGGATATCATCTCCAGGTTTGACTACAGTCTGCCAGTTGATAGCTAGACCGTTGACAGACACATGTTTTTTGGTCCGCAGAAAGTGCCGAATTTTTCGCGGAATGAGAAATTGTTCTTCCAGCAGCTCTTTGACTGTCATGGCAGGCAGTCCATCTGGGATAGTCAGTGTAAATTTCATACATTTATTGTAGCAGAAAGCCAGAACTTTGAAAATAGGCAGTGTCGGATAAGACTTGCTGCAGAGGCTTTTAAAAGGCTATTTAATATACTCTTTTTCTTAAAAATAACTAAAAATCAGACGGGAAATAGGGTACTTTCTTGTCTGCACCTAAATAAGGTGATAAAATAAGATTTATGAAGAATTTAAAAGATTTATTTGAAAAATTAGTAGATTATTTTACTATACAGAAACCTCAAAAAGAAGCAGCAGAGGAGGTAGAGCTGACAGAAGAGCAGGCTAAGTCTGGTCTCAGCCGTTCGGGCAAGACCAAGAAGAAAGCTCTCTCTCAGCACCCTATCCGCCGTTTTTGGCGCAGGTTTCACCTGACCAAGATATTCCTGATTCTAGGCTTGACCTTTGGTCTGGTGGTCGGTGGCTATCTCTTTTATGTGGCTAAGACGACCAATGTCAAGGATTTGCAGAACGCCCTCAAAGCTACCACGCTCATCTTTGACAAGGATGGTAATGAAGCAGGAAGTCTGTCTGGTCAGAAAGGGACCTATGTTGAGCTGACTGAGATTAGTCAAGACCTGCAAAATGCTGTTATCGCGACAGAGGACCGGACTTTCTATGAGAATGGCGGGATTAACTACAGTCGTTTTATCCTAGCTATCCTGACAGCCGGTCGCTCGGGTGGGGGTTCTACCATTACCCAGCAGCTGGCCAAGAATGCCTATCTGTCTCAGGACCAGACCATCGAGCGGAAGGCCAAGGAATTTTTCCTGGCTCTGGAAATCAATAAGAAATACAGCAAGCAGGAAATCCTGACCATGTACCTCAATAATTCCTATTTTGGAAATGGGGTCTGGGGTGTGGAGGATGCCTCTAAGAAATATTTCGGAGTTTCGGCTAGCCAGCTTAGTCTGGATCAGTCGGCTGTTTTGGCCGGTATGCTCAAGGGACCGGAGATCTACAATCCGCTGTACTCAGTTGAAAATGCGACCAATCGCCGTAATACGGTGCTGCAAAATATGGTTGCTGCAGGCTTTATTGATCAGGGGACGGCCGATCAGGCAGCCGCTGTAGGAATTGGCGGCCAGCTAGTTGATGCTTATGCTGGTAAGTCAGAAGACTACCGCTATCCATCCTATTTCGATGCGGTCATCAATGAAGCAGTCAATGACTACGGCTTGACAGAAGAAGAGATTGTTAATAATGGCTATCGCATTTATACTGAACTGGATCAGAACTACCAAGCCAGCATGCAGGTTATTTACAGCAATGTCTCTCTCTTTCCTGTAGCAGAAGATGGTACTATGGCTGAATCAGGCAGTGTTGCCTTGGATCCAAAAACTGGCGGTGTCCGGGCATTAGTTGGACGAGTCAATAGTGCAGAAGGCTCGAGCTTCAGAAGTTTCAACTATGCAACCCAGTCTTCTCGTAGTCCCGGCTCTACTATCAAGCCCTTGGTTGCATACAGTCCGGCCGTTGCTGCTGGTTGGCCGACAGATAAGGAGCTGGATAATACCAGAACCACCTTTGGCGACTATACCATCAACAACTATGGCAATATCCAAAGTTCACCTACAGTTCCTATGTATCAAGCCTTGGCAGAATCTCTGAACATTCCGGCTGTTTCAACTGTGGACGAACTGGGAATCAACAAGGCCTTTGAATACGGGAAAAAGTTTGGTCTGAATATGGACAAGGTTGATAAGACTTTGGGAGTAGCCCTAGGAGGCGGAGTCACGACCAATCCGTTGCAAATGGCTCAGGCCTACTCAGTCTTTGCCAACGGCGGCGTGATGAATGATGCCCATCTCATTACAAAAATTGAAAATGCCAGTGGTCAGGTCGTCAAGACCCATCGCCAAACCTCTACTCGGGTTCTCAATGGTTCAACTACTGACAAGATGAACAGCATGATGCTGGGGACCTTCTCGAACGGTACAGGTATCTATGCGGCTCCTTATGGCTACACTATGGCTGGTAAAACCGGTACGACTGAAACGGACTTTAACCCAGATCTATCTGGTGACCAATGGGTTATTGGTTATACGCCAGATGTGGTCATCAGCCAGTGGCTAGGCTTTCCAAAAACTGATGAGACCCACTATCTGACTGGGACCAGCGCAAATGAAGCCTCGGCGGTTTTCCGAAATGTTGCTAATAGCATCCTGCCATATACAGAAGGAACTTCCTTTGAAGGGCAGAAGAATGCCTATGCTGCCAACGGCATTGCCCCTGTGGACACCTATGGTACCGAGGAAACGGGTACTACAACCGAAAATAAAGACTTCCTGCAGGATGTTCAGGACCGTGCTCAAAATCTGGTGGATGAAGCCAAGAAAGCAATTGATGACACTGGAATTCCTGAGAAAGCTAAGAATCTCTGGGATACTGTTACCAGCTGGTTTCAATAGGATTTAAAAGCGCTGTAAGTGTCTAGAGTTTTGAGAAAGTGAAAAATTGAATAAGAAATTGACGAGGAAATGAGAAATCATTTCCTCGTTTTTTGTTGTTCAAAGAAAAGGAGCATTTGCTTATGAATAAAAAAGGACATCCTAAACAAAGACAATCCAGAAATATGGTGATTATGGAATGTATGGAATTAACTGGCTGGTCACGGGCGAAAGTAGTGGCTTCTCTCAAGGAGCTAGAAGCTGCAAACCTAATTAAGTTTCCAACTGCAGGCGGAGTGATGCTTCGAGAGGAGGCGCTGTAATAATGGTTGATAACGGAAGAATATCCCTAGCTCAAGGTCTAGGCAGTGAAAGTTTTTATCAATTACCAAAAGTGATGATTGGTTCAAAATATTACAGCAAGTTAAAATCAGAAGCCAAAATGATGTTTATGTTACTTAGGGATCGTATGGGGGCTTCGATTGAGAATGCTAGAAAAGGCGATATGCGTTTTGTTGATGATAATCAAGATGTCTTTATCTATTATCCTATCGAGGAGCTGGTTGAGGATCTTGGTTGGAAACGTGACAAAGTAATGTCACTCAAAAAACAGCTTATCAAATATGACCTTATTGATGAGGTCCGGCAAGGTTTGAAGAAGGCTAACCGGATTTACGTTAAGAACGTTGAAACTCGTATAGAACTTCTGAATATGGATTTTGAACAGAAAAAACAGTCTGAAAATCCAGTAAAATCGCCTGAAGTCGGAAAAACCGACTTCAAGAAGTCGGAAAAATCGACTTCAAGAGGTCGGGAAAATCGACTTCAAGAAGTCGGGAAATCCGACTCAAGTAAGAATAAATCTAGTGAGATTAAACAGAGTGAGAATAAAAATAATATTGATAGTTCTAGAAAGGCTGGGGCTGATAGTCTATCTATTCAAAAAAAATCTGAGGAGAAATATATCCAGCCAGAATACTACTCGTTGCTGCAGGTAATTGCAGATAGTTACAATGACAAATTTGCCTATGATTATAACCGACGTGAGATTTACAATCTAACTCATCGTCAGAAAATGCTGATTGGTCAGTTTCTGGCTGATGGATATATGACCAGTCAGGAGATCCTGGATACTATCGAGCGCATGCCCTTTGATACAGAACAGCCCCTCGCTTATCTGCTGAAATGCCTGGAGAACCTCAAGGAAGGGCGTAGGCTGGAGGCTAAAATAGCAGCTCATAGAAATGCTGAACTGAGGTATGGAGGGTGAGGATATAGACAAAGAACAATGTGTCCTCAAATTGTAGGCTATCAAGCGAAGGAAGGAGATAGAGATGAATAGCAACGAAAACAAAAAAGAAAAAGGTTTTAGCCTATCAGATCTCGCAGTATTTTTATTGATTCCCTGGCTGCTTACCATGCTAATCCTAGTATTTTTCATCTCGTTAGGTAGCTTGTTCTGGATAATTTGGAATACGTTGGCTTTGTTTACTGAAATACCAGTAACACCGAAACAAAATTTCTTACCATTCGTGATAGTTAAAAATTTTGAAAATATATACATTTTCATTGCGGTTAGTTTCTATTCTTTCATTTTAGGTCTCGTCTGGGTAATCAAAAATATGAGAAACAAGGTGCATCATGATTAAAATATTTAAGTTTTTTCATAAGAGATTAGACTATGTCATTGGCTTTATAGCTGGCCCAGCTTTGTTTGCTACTGTTTTATATTCTGTGAAGAATGCTAAAGTAGCTCTCGTAATAGCTTTGGTTATATTGCTTGTTGTTGGAATTGCTTTTATTACGATGCCAGCAAATACCCCAGAGGAAAAGCAAAAAAGAAAAGAATGTGTGGAATCTGCAACTTTTATAATCATTTCATTTGTTGTTGGAGCTACAGTATACAACCTTATGACCAATGGCTTTCAAATAATATCTGAGCAGTTGTACTGATTAAATCTTTTTTCGTAGATTTTAATACTTGACCTAAGTAAGTCTCTAAACTGCTTCTAGTTCCTTGAAAATTGAATACCCCCGCTGTCCTGATTAGCGTGACCTAGACATAAAAGAAAAATAGGGGCGGCGAGTAACTAGAAAAGGATATCTAGTGTCGGTCACATGACGCAAAGCCACGGTTGACTTGTCCCGTAAGGCAAAGGAGTTTTAGGGTTTACTAGACTAAAATAACCCTGCGTAAGAAACACGGAAGGCAGTTACGCACTGCCTCAGCAAGCTGTAAATCAGCAAGTTTTCAGAAGGGGGATTAACCATGACTGAAAAAAATGATATAAAGTCAGTTACCATCTCTGACCTAAAAAAGATGGGCAAATACGGCGGAGCAACTGCTCGACTGGAATCAGGAGAGGAAATTGCTCTTGGTGCAAAATTTGCTACACAACGTCGTTTTGGTATCATTGCTGGTCAGGTACAAGAAGTGGATGTGGTTTTACCCTACACTGCTAAACTGCTTAGTCAGATCCGAACTATCAAGGTTGGACCAGTATTGGTCGCTAGGAAATTAAAACAACGTAAAACCTCCCTACAGCTGACAGGGCAGGGCTATAAGAAATAATACAAGGAGAATAAAATAATGGAAATTTTCACAACAATCATTCGTTTTTTAGGTATTGGAATTAACATTGGCGGAGCATTGTTTATTGCAGAAGGATGGCAGACATACGCTGCAGGTAAAAGTTCTAATAGTCCTAATGAACGACTTCAAGGACAAAATAGCATGATTTATGGTGGCATGATGATTGCTGGAGGAACAATTGTAATGACCTATGTAGCTAATCAAATTGCTGCTCTTGGATAAAACTAAAGGAGGCAGATATGGACGTTGATCAAGTTAAAGAATTGACCCAGAGCCTCGCTGAATATGCACCTAAAGTTAATGAGATGTCAACTCTTATTAACTCTTCTAGTATGAAAGCTGCACAATTAATTATTGCTGTAATGTTTCTAATTGAGTTGGATTCTTGGTATCGATATTTGAAACGGGAGGGAGGCGGCTTGAATAGTGGCCTCTTTGCAGAATTAGCTGTGAAGTTTTTATTTGCTTTTATTCTTGTCACTTATTCTGCGACTATTTTTGATGGTATTGCAGAACTTTTTAGTTATATATTAAGTGGTTTAAGCAAGATAATATCAATTATTGCTTTTAAAGGATCTGTAAAAACAGATGGAGTAGATGGTTGGGTTTTAAAGAATTTCTTAGGGCTAATAAGTTGGCTATCGGAAGCTGTTTCTAGTGTCTCTATAAAAATGATTATTTTTATGAGAGCCTTTGAAATGTATATACTCAAAGCAATTGCCCCACTAATCATTGCTTTCTGGATGGCTGATAGCACTAGAGATATGGCCAAGAATCTACTGAAGCAATTTGCAGCTGCAGCTTTTCAAGGAATTGTATTATTCATTGTAGTTGCTATTTATTCTGCTTTTGTAACAGACGATCTCTTTAAGGTTTCAACTGGTAAAGCTGGTGCGGATATTGCTTTTGCTGGGATTTTTAAATTACTTGTTTTTATATTTACAATTTGGAAAACCCAGCAACAGTCTAAAAAATTATTCGGAACTTCCTAGTAAATTGTGCTATAATAATAAAAAAGGGGAGGGGTGAGAAGATGGCAACAGAATTAGAAAAAGCAGTTAAAAATCTTAATCAAGCGTTAAGTCAAGCCTCGGAAGAAGAGCGGACAGAGTTTCTGGAACAGAATTTTCAGCCGGATCATTTTGAGCAGACTGCTAAAGCAACTGTTTTTAGCTGGAAGAAGTTTGTTTCCCGATTAGGTCAGTTGCTAGCTAGGGCAGGATTTATTGTGCTTCGGGTATTGCTTTGGATTCTCAAGGCTCCTTTTTTCATTCTTTCCTTCCTGAAAAATTGGTTTTTTATGGGCTTAGGATTGTGGGTGATGTGTTGGTTTCTTGATGGGGTTTATCGGGTTGTTATATTAGATCAGTATAGACCTTTCCAATCAACTCCAACATCGATTAATGACAACATCACTACAATAATAGTGATTATAGCAGGGATTTTATCCCTGATTGGAACGGCTTTACAATATAAAGGCGAGATTGACTAGAACTGACAGAAAACACTTTGCAGACAGTAAGGTGTTTTTATTGTGCTAAAAAACAGAATGAGAGGTTTTGGTTTGGAAAAATTAGGCAGTGAATTTCTTAAGGAATTTGGGGACTATGAGCGCCCTGTTTTTTTAAGACGAACTCTAAGACAGCTAGTTATGACTGGTGGGATTGTCTTAGGTGTAGCTCTGGGAGTTTTGTTGAATTGGCTAGGCTTCCCAGATGTATTTAACTATTTAGTAACTGGAATTATTATTGGTCCTTGTTTTTTGTATGGAACTAAGAAAAACAAAATTCTGAAAGAGCGTTTAATCTTTCAGTTAATCAATCAAAAACGGTCTTATATGACTGAATATGGAGGAGAGGAGACAAGACACTATGAGTTTACTCAATCAGCTTCCGTTCAGGAAGCGGACGGTCCAGACGGCTACTGAACGTAGCCGTCAAATTCGTTTGCGTAAGGAATTTAAAAGGAAGCCTTCAACACAGAACAGTATTTACTTTACCAGTCAGTTTGAGACTGGAATCATGCACATTGCAGAAAACTGGTATTCCCGAACATACCGGCTGGGAGATGTTGCCTATACAACGGCTAGCACAGAGGACAAGTTGGATATTATTGACAGCTATGGAGAGGCACTGAACTCTCTGGATGCTGGAGATAATTTTCAGCTCCTGGTGATCAATAGACGGGTGGACAATCAGACAGTCCGCAAGGTTCTCTATGAGCCTGCAGGAGATTGTAACGATATCTACCGAGATGAATATAATGATATTATTCAGGATCGATTTTCTTTGGATGCCAAAAACTTCAAGGTGGAGAAGTATATCACCTTGGCCACAGAGGCCTATGAGAAGAACCTCGCAGACACTCAACTTCAGGAAATGGGAACCCTGGTAGAAAATGAATTGCAGGCGATGAATATTAGCCTGAAGAAGCTCTCAGGTATAGAGCGGCTGGGGATCTTTAACTTCCTACTCAGACAACAGCCTTATTTTGCTTACACCTACAAAGACATTGCCTTGTCTGGTTTAGCAGCTAAAAACTTTATTGTTCCCAATCGGATTGAGTTTCATGAAAACTTTATGAAGATTGATGAACAATTCGCTAAGGTCCTCTATGTCCGAGATTATCCGAACTTCTTATCCGATAAGCTTATCAAGAGTTTTTGTGATATTGGTATAGAGCTGGCTGTCTCAATTCATGTTGCTCCTCGAGAATTAGGGGAAGTAGGAAAAGAACTATCTAATGAGCAGTCAGTGGCTCAAGAGGAAATGGTCCGTAGTCAGAAGGAAGGATTCCAGGTTGGAATTGACCCAGGGTTAGCTGTTTCTGGAAGAGCTGTGGAAGCTAGTGAGACGACTCAGAAGTGGAAAGATAAGGTCAATGAGGATCAGAAAATTTTCAATGGGGTTATCACGGTTTACTTTGTGGCAGACAGCCTGGAAGAGCTGCAACAAAGCACCAAGAAAGTACAGGCAGCTGGCCGCAAGCTTGGTGTGGACTTGGAAGAAACCTATTATCATCAAGAAAATGGTCTCAATACCATTCTTCCGATTGGCAAGCCCTTCCTGGAAGTCAAAAAGGAGTTTATGCGCCCTTTTACGACATCCAACGTAGTGACGCAGGTTCCGTTTACTAATGTGGATCTGCAGTCTGACAGTCAAAGAGCTCTTTATTATGGGCAAAACCAGTTGTCAAAAAATTTGATTACTTTGGACCGTCAGAGAGACCTCAACGCTGCGAATGGATTGATTATCGGAACGACGGGGTCAGGGAAAGGGATGACAACTAAAACAACTGAAGTCATTCCGGCTTATTTAAAGTATCTTAAGGATCGCTTTATCATAGTGGATCCGGAAAATGAATACACAGATATTGCAGAGGCTTTTGGAGGTCAGGTGATTAACCTATCTCCAAAGTCAGATAGCCATATCAACCTGATGGGCTTGACCCAGACAGATCAGGTCTTATTTAACGAGAATGATGAAGAAATTGACAGTGTGGCCGATAAGGCCAATCTTCTTATGGCTCTCTTTGAGTCTATTCTTAAAGAGGTTACTGATGAAGATATTGGAATTATTGACCGGGTTACAAAGTTGGTCTATGAGCGCTACTCAGAACCGACTCTAGCGAATTGGCATGATATTCTTTTAGAACAGCCTGAGGATGCTGCACAGCAGCTGGCTACACGATCAGAACCATATGCCAAAGGGAGCTTGAACCTATTTTCTTATAAAACGAATGTCAATTTAGATAATCGATTGGTTGTTTTCAATCTCAAGGGGTCGGATAAGAAGCTCAAACCTTTTGCTCTCTTGGTGCTGCAAGATTTCATTTGGCAACAGGTGATTAAGTACCAAGGAAAGGAAACTATCCGGCTCTATTGGGACGAACTGCATCTAACCTTCCGTAACCAGACAGATGCTGCTTTCTTTGCTGAGCTATGGGCACGGATCCGGAAGTACGGTGCTATTCCAACTGGCATTACCCAAAACCCAGGAACTATCCTAGCATGGGAGGAAGGAAGAAATCTCATGTCCAATACAGAGTTTTTCATCTTACTTAAGATGAGAGAACAGGACATCGAGGCTCTGCGAGACGTGGTAGATATTCCTGATGCAATGCTACGTTATATCAAGAGACCAAAAGAAAAAGGTAGTGGCTTGATTTTAGCTGGAGAAACTGTCGTCCCGTTTGAAAACAAGATACCTAAAGAGACTAAGCTTTATGAACTGACACAGACAGATGCAGTAGTGGCATAAATTAGAAAGGAGCTAGAGAATGGCAGAAAAAGAACCCTGGTCAGAAAGGGGGAAAATCAAACGAGAAGCCAGCCAGAAGGTTTCTGAGCATAATGAACTGAGTAAGCGCCAGGGTTTGAAACAAGCCAAGAGCGCTGTTCAGGAAAGTAAACAGTGCTTAAAAGAAGCTAAGACTGAGCATAAAGCGACGGTCAAAGCTAAGCAAAGCACAGCTGACAGTAGAGAAAAACTTCATCAAGCCAAACACAACTTGAAGGTAGATAAGCAGGCTCAAAGAGCGGCTTATAACCGAGTAGGTGGCACGAAAAAGGAAAAGCTAGCTCGAGGTGGACACCGAGTTCTCGGTAGGATGGGTGAGGCGGCCTGGCAAGGGAATGATACCTTAGAAGATATCGCAGATGCTCGTCAAAAAATCAGGGGCATCCATGCAAGCCTTCAGCAGAGCAAGCAGCTCGCCAAGTCAAGCAAGACTGTTTCAAAAGGGCTAGTGAAAGGATCTTATGGCCTCGTAAACCGAGGTTATAACCTATTGCGGGGTCGAGGATTTACTCGAACAGTTGCTGGGGAACGATGGGAAGTCAAAGCAGCCAAACGGCTCAGGGCTTTTCGTCACCGACTTAAATTTTCTAAAGCCGGTAAGTCTGTGCGAGGAACAGGAAAAGTTTTGAATTTCCTAACAAAGCCCCTGCAGGTGATTTTGAAAAATCCATTGTCACTTAAAGCCTATATCGTAGGCTTTTTTCTTATCCTCTTTTTCGCTATCTTTTTAGGAAATCCAAGCCCAGTCCAGCAGGATGAATGGGAATTAAATCAATCATGGATCTATCTGACAGAATTGGATCGGAACGCTTCTAACGACAAAGTGGACTACTGGTCCAATATTGATGATGTGGTCTTTTACATGAATTACCGTTATAAGAACTATAAGCTGTCAGATATTTATGATGACGGCAGTGATAGCTTGAAAAACAGGACTAATCCATCGGCCACTCGGAAAGATACCAGCGAACAACGCACCTACAAAGATTTGCTGCGCCAGATCTGGCATGGTCTCAATGATGATCCTCAGAAACTGGAGACTATGAAAGATTTGTATACCAATGAGCAAGCTACTACCTACTATCTTGGGGAAAAAGCCTTGAAAGAGTATGAAGAGCTTCTGAAACAATCGGACGAGTTGGGCCGTTATATGGCTTATCAGGAACTAGAGAACCCTTTCTATAGTTCTGCAGAAGATGGACATGATAGCCCACTCCTTATTACTCGACGCTTTGGATATGATCCTAAGGATAAGATGTATAACGGAACGGTGATGCAGATCAGTCAAGGGCAATCTTTAAGAGCGGCCTTCGGTGGTAAAATTAAAATAAAAGGAAATGATGTGCTCATCACTAGCTCTAGCAGAGAATTGACTTACAAGAAAGTCAATGGAATTCGAGTCAAGGATGGTGAGCAGGTTTCGGCCGGTCAGGAATTGGGGACAGTATCCAGCCAGGGCGGCCAGGAGTTCTTTTATCGGAAATATCGTCGATACGGCGATAAAGATAAAAAGGATGAATGGATATGGGTCAACCCTGGATTTTACTTTGAGAAGGTAAAATATAATCAAACAACCTCAGTCCTTTCTAATATTGAATTTTCTGGGGATGTTGCTCAGAGGGTTCAAGAAACATACAAACTTTTAAAGCAGTATAAACCTAATATCACTAAGAATGGTGCTGCAGCTATTATGGGAAATTTTCTAACGGAGAGTAATATCACTTCCAAACGAGCTGAGGGAGATTACCTTAACCCGCCTATTGGTGCCTCCGACGGATCCTGGGATGATGAAGCTTGGCTTTCAATGAGCGGGCCAAGCATTTACGGTGGTGGCTATGACAATATCCTACGTCGTGGCCTTGGTCTGGGTCAGTGGACGGATACAAAAGACGGCTCTACTCGACACACTTTGCTTTTAGATTTTGCGAAAAATAGTAATAAAAAATGGCATAATTTGGAGTTGCAAATCCAATTTATGTTTGAGGGTGATAGTCCTTATTACATTGAGACAGTGAACCGTATCAGTGAGAGTAACGATGATGTCGAAAAATTAACCAAAGAATTTCTTGTGTATTGGGAAGGGAACCCTGGAGATAAACTGCTCCAGCGTCAAGATAGTGCTAAGCAGGTCCTTTCTTATTTGGAAGGTGGTGGAAGCGGAGGAGCTTCCTTTATCAAACCAAACGGCAAATACGCTCCAATTTTTAATACAGATTATTGGGTCATGCAGCCGTATGGCTTCACACCGTGGTCATCAGGAGCCGGTGGTGGTCTTTACGGGCCATCTGGTGGGAAGCATACAGGTGTCGATCTGGCACCGTTAAGCGTTCAATATGGGACGGCAGCACTTCCTGCAGATGTACCAGTCTATTCCATTACAAACGGGAAAGTCTACAATACAGGCTTCTCTGCAGTCGGTGGATATCAAATTACAATTATCCCAGAAGGAACTGATCAGTATTTATATTACGGTCATTTGAAGGAGCAACCGAACTTGGCGCCTGGTACAGAAGTCAAGGCTGGTCAACAAATCGCACTATTGGGTAATTCTGGAATGACAACGATCTATCACGTTCATCTAGAAATTAGCCCGACTCCAGCGATTGGTACAGCAGCCAGTCCGGATCCGTCCTTCCTGATAACTGGAGGAAGCCCACTGGTTCAAAGTCAGCAGATAAAAGTAAATCAATAATTAGAAAGGTAAAATATGATTGATGAAAAGAAAGTTAAGATGTTAGTTTGGGCCGCACTGGCTGGAATAGTTCTATTTTTCTTGCTTATTCTAAGTTTTTTTCTGAAAGGCCCGTCTAAAAGAACCAGCAATAATTTAGATAACAGTCTACGAGAAGAGCAGGTCACAGATTTCTTAGAAGCATATTTCAATAAGGATAAAGTTGGTTCCAATCGAAAGGATTATCAGCCCTATCTAACTAAAGGAGCTTATCAGGAAGAAATAGGCAAGGAAGAAAATCCAGCTTTCCAAGCCTATACGTCCTATATGCAGAACTATCAATATAAGTCTGCAAAACTCTATTTTGGTTCTGAGGAACCAGTTGTCTTTGCAACGGTAAGCTATCAATTTGATAGTGTCAACCAGTTGAAAGAGAATGAAAAGCAAAAGAAGATCACCTCAACGGCTAATTATAGTCTAAAACTGACCTATAAACAGACTGAGGGCAAATGGTTGGTTGATAAAATTGAGATTGTCAATCTTAATCCCATATCAGAAAGCGGTCAAAAGCAAGATGAATATGCGCCAGGAGTAATTGATTTAAACAAGATGAATGTAGAGGAGAATCAGGAATGATAGATATAAAGCAGTCTAAAAAATTTCAGAGAATGGTTTTGGTTGTTGCTGCAGTCATTCTTTTTCTGATCGGGTACGGTATTGGAGGTAGGAATAAAACAGTTGATACCTCTGGTAAAACGAAAATGACTACTAGCCAAAAGGAACAGACCGTAACAAACCAAAAGGGAGAATTAAGCCAGAAGCAAGTCAAGGAATTTTTGGTGGCTTACTTTACCAAAAAAGATCTAGAGGAAAACCGGGAACGGTATCGTCCTTTCATGACGAAAGGTCTCTATACATCAGAGGTTAACCAGGAAGATAAGGCCGTTAATCAAGCCTATAAGGGCTATGTTGTGGACTATGTTTTCCAGAGCGCTCAGATTTATATTGATCAGGAGAACCTAACGGCTATTGCTCAGGTGAGATATAGCAATACGCTCCTAAATAAGAAAAACAATTATGATAAAGCCCAAACTAATGTAGGCAACGAAACGACACTCAAACTAACCTACAGTAAACAAAATGGCAAGTTCTTACTCAATAATAAGGAGCAGATGCTTCTCACGTCCAATACAGGGACATCTAGTAGTTATCCTGATTATGGATCCTTGAAGGAGGACTCAGAAAGCTCCTCTAGCTCCTCAGAAGAAACAAGCGAGTCAAGTAACAAACAAGAATAGAAAGGAACAAATAACATGGTGAAAAAGAAATCTATTCAGGATCTGGAGAAGAAGCTCCAGCGCCTGGAACAAGAGAAAATCAAGGTACAAAAGCAGCAAATCGAGCTCAAGAAAAAAGAAAAAGATATTGAGCAGGCTGCAACTCAAGCAAAAGCTGAGTATGTGACAGCTCTACTCAGTCAGTCCAATACTTCTCTGGACGATTTGAAAGGCCTCCTACTGGATGACAATGGGAAGTCAGAGGAAGGCGGTGAGAGCTGATGTTTTTAGCTCAGAATGTAGCTGGAGGGAGCCAGCAGCAATTTCCTAGTCGAGATCAGCTGTTGGGCTTTCTGGAGCAGGAAAATGCAAAAGTGAAGAGTTTGGAACATGAAGCGGACCTGACCTTGATGCAGGTAACAGAAGAAGGGGAAATCCTGCAGAAGAAGCGGGTCAGCTTGCCATTTGTAGAAACAGTAGAGGAATTGCTGCAGGAGTTTGGCTTCGTTCAGACAGCTCAAAAAAAGAAGTTTCCTTCTTTCCTTAAGCTGGGAAAATCCGCTTCTCAGTCTGATGTAGAACGGAAAGCTACCTCAAAGACTACTTCAGAAGCTCCTAGAAGCCCTCTCAGCACTCTTAAAGTCTTAGCGCCGGTTCTTCTCCTAGTTCTTCTTTTAGGCGGCTATACAACTGTTTTAGGCGGTCAAAACAAGCAGATGAAAAATCAGATTGCAGACCTAAAGAAAGAGATCAGCACTCTCTCCGATCTGCAGAACGCAACGTCTAAGGTAGATGTCTTTGGCCGTTATTTTGTGGCCACTCTCTTTGCCAATGATAAGGAGCAGGTTCAGCAATATCTCAATGCGGATATGCAGAAGAAAATTGAGGTCAAAGATGGTCAGCTACAATCTACTGTCTTTGAGGCCATCAAACCTAAAGGCAAGGGCTACGAGGTGACCTATGTTCTCTATGTCAATCAAGAGAACAGTATCCGTCTAGTCCGCTTGACATTTGATGTTGTGGCGGACAAAGACAGTCGCTTTGGTTGGCTTGTTACTAGCCAGCCGACTGAAAGTCTCTATCCAGGATAAACCAATACATTATCTAAACATCAACAATAAAAAAGGAAAATCAATCATGAAAAAAACAACTATTTACTCAACTTTATTACTCACTTCATTAGCTTTAAATCAAGCTGTTTTGGCAGATGAAATCATCGCTCCAGCTGGAGAGAAGCCAGGTATTGTATCTCCAACAGAACCAAGTCAGCCAGTTATTCCGACCGTACCTGCAACAACTAATCCAGTGGAGCCAGCTCCAGCTGATCCAGTAACTCCAGGGGAAACAGAAGAGACAAAACCAGTGCAGCCGACAGAGCCTGTGGCTCCAGTCCAGCCAAGCCAACCGACGGATCCGGTTCGTCCACTTCCTGAAGAGCCAACGCAACCAAAGACTCCAGAAACGCCGACAGAACCCAGTCAGCCTAAAGAAGTAGAGCAATCAAGCCAAACCGGCCAAACTCCTGCAGCAACTAATCCTAGTGCTCCAGTGACTCCTATTGTTCGCTCTAGCGCTTCGACAGAGCCTGCAGAGGAGCAGCCAATCATTGATGTTCCCGCATCTTCTGAAAAGCCTGCAGAGGAAGTAGTTATCACTCCAAAAAGCCAAATTCAGTCCTCAAAAACGGCAGAGAAAACTACTGAACAAAAGGAGAGCGAGCAAACTCTAGATCGACTGCCAGATACCGGGACATCTGACAGCCCCCTTATGAGCTTCCTGGGAGCGGCAGCCTTGGGCTTGGTTGGTCTTGTTCTTCACAAGAAGCAGAAGAAAAACGGCAGCATCTAAGAGGATGCTGCTGTTTCTATTTACAAAGAAAGGAGCATTAGCTAATGGAGCAGGAAAGAACCATTTTTCAGGTGAAAGATGCGTCAAAATTAACTGGAGAGATGCTGCTGAAGATGCTCGCTTATATGGTTGAGTATATGAACGACCAGGGGCAGAAGTACATGAAACGGCAACGGTACGGTGCGGAAACTCGATGGAACCAGTTCATAGCCAGTGATAGTGCTAAGGAAGTGAAAACCTTCTTAAACAATGAGGTCAACTTGGATAAGCTCAAGGCTTATCTGGAAGAGTACAAAATCGGTTTTGCCACTCAGAACCTGAAAGATAATCGAGTAATGTTGGCTTTTGAGGTCAAAAATAAGGAACTAGTCAAAAAAGCCTATGAACAGTTCCTGACCGACTTGACCAGTCCTCAGGAGACTAAGAAGCTCAATCAGGAATTGCTGAAGAGTCCTGAAAACATGAACCTTGAGGAAAAAATCACTCATTTCAAGGTTCAAGAGCAGGTGAAAATCCAAGCAGCAGTTCAGAAAGCACCAAAGATTACCAAAGCAAGCCCAAGTAAGGAGGTTAGCAAATGACTGAACGAAAACCAATGCCGTATGTCATCGCAGCAGGGATTTTATTTTATTGCCTACACTGGCTGGCCAAACTTTTTGAGATGTCTCCAGATACGGCCATTAACGATGATTTTGGTTTGGCCCGCCTGGAATGGATGACTGAACATTGGACTGAGAAATTTCCTATCGATGTCCAGTTCACCTCTTCCTCATTGATGGCTGGTCTTGTCGGTGTCATGGCTGTTCTTTTCTTCTTTTCCCGACGTCGGGATTGGGGGAATTATCGATTTGGAGAGGAACATGGTTCGGCTCGCTTTGCGACGATTGAGGAGTTGATCCCCTATGCGGATACAGATGAGGATAAAAATCTTATCCTTTCTAAAAACGCAAAAATAGGCCTTTATGATAGACGGTTGCCATATCAGTATCAAATGAATAAAAACGTCTGGGTTCAAGGGCCTCCAGGAACGGGAAAAACCTATAATTACGTAAAGCCAAACCTGCAGCAACTCAATGCTTCGTATTTAGTAACGGATACAAAAGGATTGCTGGTTCATGAAACAGGAAAAATGTTTGAAAATGCTGGTTATGTAATTAAGGTATTTGATCTGATTAACTTTTCAAATTCTAACAGGTTTAATGTTTACCAATATATGGAGAATGAGCTAGACATTGACTGGGTGGCAGAGACTGTTATTGCAGCATTGAAAAAAACAAAGCATGACGGAGAAGATTTTTGGGAGCAAGCTAAAACACACTTAGTCCGTACGCTGATTGGTTACTTATATTTTGATGGGCTTGTCCTAAAGAAATACATGCCCAATTTAACTCAGATAGCCGATTTGCTCCGGAATATCAATCGTAAGGATCCAGATATTGAAAGTCCTTTTGAAATGATGATGGAGCAACTGAATGAAGAACTGCCGAATAACTATGCTTACAAGCAATGGGTGTCTTTCAATGAAGGCGCTAAGGGTCGTACAAGAGACTCAGTTGTCTACATTGTTACAGCCCTGTTTTCAGTCTTTGACCATGAAGCTGTCCGGAATATTATTGCAGAAGACAATTTGGAAATGGAGACTTGGAATACTAGAAAGACAGTGGCGTTTATTAATATTCCAGAAGATAATAAGGCCTTTGCTTTTATCTCTGCCTTATTGTTTTCAACCGCTTTTAAGGTGATGTTTAGATCCGCAGATGCCATCATCAAAGGTCTTGATAAGAAACGAACTCTGATTCCTCATCGGACAATAGCGGACGAGATTGCTCAAGTTGGGAAAATTCCTGGTTTCGTTCAGATTTACTCAACAGGACGAAGCCGCTTGATGTCGTTTGATCCAATTTTCCAATCTAAAAGTCAGGCAGAGGCGCTGTATGGAAAAGAAGATACTCAAACCCTGATTAATAACAGTGGTACTTTGGTTTATCTTGGTTCTAATGACTCAGATACCTTGAAGTTTTTCTCTGATCGGACTGGAACACAGACGGTCACTGTTCGGAACCAATCTAAAAGTTTTGGTCAACAGGGTTCTTCTAGTGAAAGTACCTCACAAACTGGCCGCAAGCTGATGACTCCTGACGAAGTTGCCAGAATAGGAGGAGATGAAGCCTTGGTATTTCTGGCTAAGCAAAATGTTCTGAGAGATAAAAAAGCTAGGGTTTCAGATTTTTCAAACGCAGATCAGCTTTCCAATGGTCCGACAGATGATAACTGGTACACTTATAAGAGGTACATGTCAGACATCGATGAATGGTTTGAGAACGTCGAGAAAAGCCACCAGGTAGAGATCAGCGTGAAAGAACTAGAAGAAATCGCTCTGCCATGGGAGCTGAGTGCTTAGAAAGGAAATGATATGTACGATTTTATGTTTAAGAGTAATAAAGACCCTCAAAAACCAACTTATGGAGTTGGTTTTTTTACGGGCATTGAGGAACAGATACCTGGAGGTGTATTATTGAGAGCTGCGGTGTCTGCTACAAAAGAAGGAACCGCAGATCAGTCTCATGAGGAGTTTTTGCTGCAGGTGCTTGTGAAAGCTATTCGGGAATTGACTTACCAAGAATTCCAACAGCTGCAGCCTTATTTATTTTGTTATGATGCAGAACAAACAGCAAAAGTCCCAATAGTTCGGCCGCTGGAAGCAACCCAAGAAGAATTTGAATTAATCCGAGCTGCTCCAGCAGATTTCTTCCTGAAATAGAAAGGAGCTAGAGAATGGCACGAGTAGAAGAATTGAAAAAAATATCTATCTTAGATGTCGCCGAGGCTTTAGGGATGGAGCTGAAGCGCCAGGGAACGGACAGATATGTCTGGGTAGAGCATGAAAGTTTTGTAATCAGCCCACGTCGCAATCGTTTTTCCTGGTTCTCTCGTGATTTGAGGGGAGGAGATGCCCTGGAGCTAGTCCAAACAATCCGAGAGGCGCAGACAGGAACTCGACCATCTTTTAAAGCTGCTAAACATTTCCTAGAAGCAGGCCACTTTCCAGAGTCAGAAACAGACTCTACCCCAATTCCTAAAATAGCCTTTGAATATAAGCTGAAGCAGAATGAGCATGTCAATACTAGCTGGACAAGACAGTATCTAAGACGAGAAAGAAAGTTGTCACCTGGAACGATTGATTTTTTCTTTCAACAAGGGAGTATAGCTGAAATATCTCATAAAATGAACGATTACTCTGAGCCAGCTATTGTTTTTAAATTTAAAAACAGCCAGGGAAAAGTGATGGGAGCCAGCCTGCAGGGAATTGTCGAAAATCTTGAGAAATATCCTGATAGGGGCTATCTAAAGCGGATATTGAAAAATTCTGATGGTCTTACTGGTTTTTATGCTGACGTAGGCCGACCTAAGCGGCTTATATTTGCGGAGTCTCCCATTGATGTCATGAGCTACTATCAACTTCATCCTCAGCTGCAAGATGTCCGCTTAGTGGCCATGGATGGGCTCAAGGAAGGTCTCATGAGCTTTCGCTTTGCGGAGTTAGTCAGTGATCTGCAGGGAAAGAAATATGAGCCAGGAGAACGAACAGCCAAGGTTCTTGAAGTTACAGCTCAGACTTCCACGTTTTTTCAGAAGAAAGAGAATGAGGATTTTATTACTTTAGCCGTAGATAATGACTCTGCAGGCTGGAACTTTATCAGCAAGCTGCAGGAAAAGGGAATCCCTTTTAAGCTAGACATTCCGCCTATTGCACAAGAAGGGGTTGAAAAAGCCGATTGGAACAGCTTTTTGAAAGAACCACTCCAGGGGCAAATAGAGCTAGTTCATATCTACAGCTACGATAAAAAGAAAAAATCTGCAGCCTATCAAGGCTACTTTTCAAAAGATTTGGCCGCTGAAAAAATCGCTCAGTTGACTGCAGGGGATATGGTTGCTTTCAGTACCTCTGAAACGCTCTCTCGGGACGAGATAGAGGAATTTGCGGCTAATCAATCACAGACATACCAACAGCTCTCAGAAGCCAAAGAGGGGCTTAGAGAGGATGTTCCGCAGACACTGAACATCTGGGCTGGAACGAATGAAAATACATTACTATCTAATCTAGCACCTTCCCTACTAGTCATTGATGGTTTCAGTTATGAGAGTGTCGAACATGCTTATCAGACTCTGAAATCAGGAAAGATGAATGCAAAAGCTTATTCGTGGGCTGAAAAAAATAGAGCAGCCTTTAAGACAGGTCAAAAAGTCCAATCAGATCGAGTTTTAGGGCCTGCTGATACCAGTAAGAATATTTTGTTAATGGAGAAACTTTTAAAAGAACGTTATCAGCAAGATACGTCCTTTCGTCAAGCATTGGATGCAACAAGAGGAAAAGTTTTAACCCATGAACAAGATCAAGGAATATGGAAAGTAGAATTTCCAAAAATTTTAACGAGGATAAGAGATAAAGAAAATTTCAAGAAGGAGAACCGAATGACAGAAGTAAATAAACCAAGCATTGACCAGCTCATTCAAGACAGAGATTTGAAAGGTTTATCTGCTCACCTGAAGGAAGGTGTCAAAGACTATTTCAACTCAGACATCTATAAAGCTTTCTTGCAAACCATGAGCAAATTCAACAATTACTCTCTGAATAATTTGTTTTTAATCGTCGCTCAAAAGAAAGATGCGTCTGCGGTTGCTTCCTTTAATGCATGGAAAAAATTAGGAAGACATGTCCAAAAAGGGCAGAAGGCGCTCAAGATTTGGGCCCCCTATCAAGTTACTCGAAAGGACGAAAAAGGCCAACCTGTTTTAGATAAAAAAGGTCAAGAAGTAAAGGACACACGCTTCCGTTTAGTTCCTGTCTTTGATGTCAGTCAAACTGAAGGTAAGGAGCTTCCTCAACCTATTTATGAATTAGAAGGGACTCACCAAGACTATGCTAACCTCTATCGCGCAGCTAAAGAAACTGCAGCTGCTAAAGGTGTTCGTTTAGAAATTTCTAAGGAGCAAATGGAAGCACACGGCTATTATTCACCATCGGAGAATAAGATTGTCATTCGGGCTGGCATGAGTGAACGTGAGACGCTGAGTACCATTTTTCACGAGATGGCGCATGCAGACTTACATAACCCTAAAGCACTTGAAGGGCAGAAGCTGACCCGAACAAATAAGGAGCTACAGGCTGAAAGTGTGGCTTACGTTGTCGCCAATCATTACGGTTTAGACACTAGCTCTTATAGCTTTGGGTATCTTGCTAACTGGAGTAATGAACCGGACAGTCTTGCTGATCTGGAAGCTCAGTTATCCATCGTCCAAAAGGAAGCTGCGGACCTCATTAAACGACTAGATACCGCTTTTGAAAAATATCAAAACAAGGAAGTGTCCAAGGATCCGCTTAGTCAAAAACTGGAAGAGTTTAACCAGAAGTGTCAGAAAAAACTAGCTGAAAAGGTGGCATCAGAACCCGAAAAAAAATCTCATCCCCAGAAAGGGGACGAGGAGAAGGACAACCAAGCGAGCAAGTAAAAGAACTGCTCAGTTCACTTAACCGAAAACGAAAGGATAACCAAGATGAAAGAAATAGTTGAAGAAACTTTAGCAACCTATTTTACAACATTTGTGCCAGATGGTGTGCTAAAACCAGATGAAGATTTTTTCAAACTCTCCCGAAATGCAGCAATTCATGAACTCCAAAATGACCTAAAGGAGCAGGAAGAGTTGGAGCTGGATCTGGCGGAAGAGACTACAGAAACAATCAATTATCTGAAGTCTATCAATGATGCAGAATATGAAGAACTTAAGAATGATTACCGATAGGGAGTCATTCAAAAAAGCGTAGCATTTTGAAAAAATGGAGCGCTTCTAAAGGTGCGTAGCACCTCACCAGGGGCTTGGGGATTTCCCCAAAGTTTTGAAAGATAGGTTCTCTCTTTTGGGCAGGGAAAGCCCAAAGAGAAGAGAGCCTATTCTTTTAAATTTCGCATTTGTATATACAAATGCTATGCTTGCCAGAGCAAAGTATATCAAGATGGCAGGTTGCAATCAAGCAGAGAGGAACAAAGTTAGGTATGAAAGAACAAGGACACAGAGAACGACCAATACAAAAGCTATTTTGGATAAACGAAAGCGAAAATCAGGCCATCCGACGTAAAATGGGGGAAGCTGGTATCCGGAACTTTTCGACCTTTGCCCGCTACATGTTGCTTACTGGTCGAGTGCAGGTTATCAACTTTGAAGAGCTGTCTAAACTGCGTCAGGAAATCAACCGAGTCGGAGTCAACATCAACCAAATTGCTCGGCAGGTGAACACGAACGAAGAAGCTAGTAGGGAGGAATTGGTTGCTGTTTTGGAGAAGCTGCAGGAGATTGAGGAGCTGATTGAGGGTAAGATTGAAGAAGCAGAGAAAGGAGAATAGATGGTTGTTACAAAAGCTATTCAGATAAAAAATACTGGTAACTTAAAGAGAGCTGTTAAATATATTTTGGATGAAGCTAAGACGGTAGAGCTGGTCACTAACAGCAACCAATCTTTTCCAGTTATTCTCAAAGATGGGAAATTGCAGACGCAGCTAGTCTCTGGTCATTTGATTGGCCAGGAGCGAAAAGCTGCAGAGGAATTCATTCTGACTAAGAAGCTGGCTGATACTCGTTTTGGACGAAAAGAAACTTCTGACTTGGTGACAGAAAAAGGAGTACTGGCTCATCATCTGATCCAATCTTTTGATCCGTCGGACAATCTAACACCAGAAGAAATTCACGAGATAGGGCGCAAGACTGTTTTAGAACTGACGAAGGGAAAACATGAGTTTGTGATTGCAACTCATGTAGACAAAAATCACATTCACAACCATATCATTTTCAATACAACGGATAATAGCACCTTGAAAAAATTCCGTTGGCAAAAGGGAACCAAGCGGAGCCTTGAGAAAATTTCAGACCGTTATGCGGAGCTGGCTGGAGCTAAAATTATTGATCGGAGCGCTCCAAGATTTTCTCATACGAAGTACGCAGCCTATCAGAAAAAGAATGTATTTAAACTTGAGATTAAGTCCCGTTTGAATTTCTTGATTAAGCACTCAAGATCCATCGATGATTTTTTGAAGAAAGCAGAGGCGCTAAATTTAGCGGTCAATTTCTCTGGCAAGCATGCCACTTATCGGTTGCTGGACAGTGAGCAGCAGCGCAATACTCGTGATAGTACTCTATCTAAAAAAGGTGCTTACACTTTGGCCACGATTGAGAAGCGAGTCAGCCAAAACAAGGCGACCTACTCCCTGGAGGACATTAAGCCAGAGTATGACAAACTGCAGCAAGAAAAAGCAGAAGATTTTGAACAACGTCTCATGATTGAACCTTGGCAAGTTCAAGAGGTTACAGCTGACGGCATCTACCTTGAGATAGACTTTGGGATCCGTAATCATGGTTTGATTAAGGTCCCACATCGACAAGTAGATCAGCTTGAAGATGGACGCTTTGAACTCTTTGTCCGAAGAAATGATTTCTTTTATTTTCTTAATCCAGATCACTCAGAGAATAACCGTTACATCAAAGGAAATACCCTTATGAAGCAACTGGCTTATAATAATGGCGAGGTTGTTCTGACTAAAAACCGAAACATCTCTAATCTAGATCAGTTGATTAAAGAGTTTGAGTTTCTGGCTGCTCATGACGTGACCAGTGGCCAACAATTTGAAGAACTCGAGGAACGCTTTATTGAGCAGCTGGACCAAACAGAGGAGACTCTGCAGCAGATTGACCAACGACTCATGAAACTCAACAAAGCTGCAGCTGCTTTGTCTGATCTGCAGTCTGACAATCCAGAATACCAGGCGCTAGGTCAGGAAATTCTGGAAAGCTTGGGTTTCCCTTTGACCATTCGAGCGGAGGAACTGGAGAAAGAGATTACTGAAATCAGTGTCGAGCAAGCAGGTCTGCAGCAGAAATATGATGACATTGTTGGCAACTTTGAAGAGTATAGGTCAGTTAAAGATAATAATCAACTCCGTAGGGAGCAAGAACAGGAAAATACATTTTAAATTTTTCTAAGGTCTTTAAATTGCTTGACTTATTTAAAACGAGATTGTATGATAGTGATAGAATTATTTATATTATTTTGAAGTTATCAAATAAAAAAAGAGAACTGCGGCAACAGCTCTCTCAACTTCAGTAATAATATGATAGCATTCTGTCAGCGTCACCTAACTTTTAAAAAAAAGTTAGGTGTTTTTTAGGTCGTCAATTATCGACTCTTTTTAGAGTCTTTAATGACTTGACGCACTGAATTAAATAGTGCAATCATGACCATGATAATTTCATATTTAGTCATTAATAGTATTTCCTTTCATATCATAAGAAAGGGAATCGCTACTCGTACGGGGAATTAATTCGTCAAGGAAATATTTCTTCATTTGCGTTCACCTTTCTAAAATCGAAGAATCACTGAAGTTGCATTTAGCTAAATGCCATCATAACTTAAGTATATCAAAGATTTTTTTTACGTCAAATTTAAATATTAGATTTTGTGTGATATTTTGTTAAAAGATAAAAAAATTGAATAATTTTGAGTGCAACAAGATATTTGAGGTAATAACTTTACTAAGTACTGGCCAATAAGGTATGCCCTATTGGCCTTGTACGTGCAACTTGATTTAACTGGTCGGAAGAAACGGCCATTAGAGTTCTGCAAAAAGGAGGTAAGAAAATGGGAAAAATAGGTTATGCCAGAATCAGCTCAGCTGATCAAAATATATCTCGACAGTTGGAGCAATTGGAAAACTGTGAGAAGATTTTTCAGGAAGCAGCCAGCGGAGCCAGCAAGGAACGGTCTCAGCTGCAGGCTCTCCTTGAGTATATCCGTGAGGGTGATATTGTGGTCGTCAGTGAACTGGAGCGGCTGGGACGAAACAACAAGGAACTGACAGAAGTTATGAACGACATCCAGGCTAAGGGAGCTACTGTGGAGGTTTTAAATCTTCCAACCTTGCGAGGAATTGAGGACGAGAATCTCAGACGGTTGCTAAATAGTCTTATCCTGGAGATTTACAAATACCAGGCGCAAGCAGAACGAGAACGCATCAAGGATCGCCAACGTCAGGGGATCGCCATTGCAAAGACACAAGGCAAGTATAAGGGACGGAAGGCACTCTATACAGAAAACGACGAACGGTTGCAGCATGCCTTTAGTTTATATAATCAAGGCTATACTGATAAAGATGTGAGCAAGCTTACAGGAATACCTGAAAGAAGCTTTAGACGATATAGAAATAAATATAATATTTCAAGGTCTATAGACTAGATTATATACAATATATATAATCGGATAAATCAGATATTTCAATGTTAAATGCTCTATATCTGTGATATAATGCTTATATAAAATAAATTCAATAACTATATAAGGAAAGATAGAACAATGAGACAAGTCAATATTAAAATAGAAGAGGAACTGCTAGATAGAATTGATACATTAGCTAATAAATCAGGCAAAAATAGAAGTCAGTATATGATAGATAAAGCACTAGAAGAAGATATAGTTCAAGATATACCTGATATAGAGAATAATATAGAAAGCGAATCTACTATCAAAATACTGACTGATCAGGTTGACTATCTTAAAGAACAGCTAAAAATCAAAGATGAGCAGTTGGAAAGAAGCGATATATTATTAAAAGAGTCACTTGACTTAAAAAACAATTTGCTGCTAACCCATAAGCAGCACTGGTGGCAACGAATTTTTCGTTCTAAATCGTAATTGTCATATATCCGATTTTATATAGCATTTCTAGCTAAATTATATATAAAGATATACAAGATATATCCAAAAAAATTCGTTTTAAAACGTATATACTTTGATAGTTTATGATATATAAGAGACTGGACGCTACACAATTAAATAAAATTGCTTAAATTTATGCTATACTGCTAAAGGGTAGTAAGCCCTAACACTCATCTACTCAGTTCCCTATTTGGGAACTTTTTTTATTTTTTGATCTGTTTTTACGAATAATAAAAATAGAGGAGGACAAAATCATGAAAATTCAAGATGTATGGGTTGAGGACATAATAAACAACAAGTGCTATGTAGAGTACTGGACGATTATTACTGTAAAATATTGTAGAAAGAGTTATGAGCTAAAACACCTTATCCTTGCGGACTACTATTTAACACATGAGGAACTTGTAAAAGTTATTCAGAAGGAGCGAAAAGAGGAACTGTTAGCCCATGTAAACTATGTTCGTAGACTATCCAGAGAAGAAAAAAAGAGATATAAAAATAGGCAAATTATTTCTGGTATAAAAAAATTATGGTATAATTTATTACCGTAAAGACTACAGCTTTTACATAGTCTACTTTAAAAATATTTGATAGTCGCTAACCATATCTAGCGACTTTTCTTGTAAATACGGAGGGAAAGTATGAACATGGAAGTGCTTGACGAGAGAGAGTTTTATTCTTACCTGCAGCAAAAGAACCAAGAGATATTTTTAAAATGGATTGATTGTTATGAGCGGTATATTGCCCCTATCATGAGGACAAAAGGCTATAAGAGAATTAACGAGGCTGAAGGGACTGTTGTCTTTTCGTTCGGTGAGATTCGCTTTTCAAGGAGTCGCTGGAAGAAAGGTGAGGAGACTAGAATCCCTGTTGATGAAAAATTGGGATTGATTCCTTATGTTCGATATTCTCAAGAAGTTCTCTACCAGCTGACAGACTTGTCTAGAAAGCTCCCATATCGGAAAGTGGTAGAAGTTGTCGAGCTGCTAAATCAAGTCTATGTTACCAAAGATAGTGTTCAAAAGGCTGTCAATATAGCTGGAGATCTCCTAGAAGAAAAAGAGGAGTATCGTTTTCTTTCTTTTCCGGAAAAAGGGGGAAAATTAAGACAGACACTCTTTATATTGAGGGGGATGGACTATGGGTCAAGCAATCTCAAGCAGGGCAGGAAGGTAAGTCTACTGAGTTAGCTCATTTTGTGGCTCATACTGGCAGTGTTGCTGTAACTGGTAAGCGCCGTAAGCTAGAAAACAAGGTAGAGATTGTTTCAAATTCTTATAAAAAAGCCAAGGAGCAACTCCTTGACACATTATACAATCAATTTGAAATTACTTCGGACACGGTTATTGTAACGAATTCAGACGGAGGCCACGGATATTCTCCAGAGGTTTTCAAAGATTTAGCCTCAGCTTTTCGTCCAAAAATTCACTATCATTTTTGGGATGCTTTCCATGTAAATGAACTTATCAAAAAAACCTTTCGACCATTTCCAGCAGCTTTGACTGATCTGGCTTTTGATGCTGTAGCAAAGCATGATAAGAAAAAAATGATTTTGGCACTAGATACCGCAGAGTCTTTGATTGAGGATCCAGAGAAATTGGATGCTTTTCATAGAGTAAAAAATCAATTTCTTAACAATTTTAAATACACTGTTTCTCCCAAAAATAAAGGCATGGTTGATTTTGGAATCGGAATTATGGAGTCGCAGCATCGAAAAATCAGTTACAGGATGAAAAATCAGGGGATGTACTGGTCTGTTCGTGGAGCAGAAAAAATGAGTCAGATAATTATTTTAGGGCAGGAAGGTCGTCTTAGAGATCTCTTTTTTGGTGGCTGGCGGACAGAATATGAAAAAATAAAAGCATTAGATAATGTATCAGCAAAACGGTATTTGAGTTCCTCAAAAAAACAATACAATCTTAAAAATCATAAGCCTATTCCTAGAAAAGCTAAAAAGAGTGAGGGACTGTCTTTATTTTAAACTTAGAGAGAAAAAATAGCGTCATTATCGCATTTTTCGGCAGTGATTTGCGATTTTTTATTGACACTTAAAAACAATTGTAGTATAATTATAGCAATAAAACAAAAAAAGAGGCAGGTGCGTCAACACCTAACCTCCACCGAGTAAACAAATAGCACTTGTGTTACTCAGTCTTTAATCTAGTTTACAGCACAAAG
Source organism: Streptococcus sp. IsoGale022 (assembly GCF_031142805.1). NCBI lineage: Bacteria > Bacillati > Bacillota > Bacilli > Lactobacillales > Streptococcaceae > Streptococcus > Streptococcus sp. IsoGale022. The sequence goes on from NZ_JAKZJI010000005.1 coordinate 73,367, forward strand.
TAGAGAATGTCAAGGCTGAAATGAACAAGTGTAATTGTTTGTATCTCATTTTCTTGAATTTCTGCTATTTTTTTATCTTCTCAAAAATTCAGACACATACAAAAGCGCTGAATGGCTTGTCAAAAGCATAGAATCCTGCTATAATAAGAAAGATGGAGGCGTTATGGCATTAAAAAAAGCGAGTCTAGCGTGTACAGTCTGTGGTTCTAGGAACTACTCGGTTAAGCTCAGTAGCACTCCAAAACCAACGCGTTTAGAAGTTAATAAATTTTGTAAGCATTGCAGTAAATATACGCTGCATAAAGAAACTAGATAGGAGATTGTTGTGAAATTCTTTAAAGATGTTTTTAAACTATTGAAAGATACAACTTGGCCTACCCGAAAAGAGAGATGGACAGATTTTATCTCTGTCATGGAATACACTGCATTCTTTGTAGTCATCATCTATATCTTTGACAAAGTAGTGGCAAGCGGTCTTTTCCAGATTCTGAATATTTTCTCTTAATAACTGAAGTAGAAATAGAGAAGAATACGAGGACAAACATATTATTCAAAAGTCCCACCTATTGTGAGTAGGTGGGATTTTTGGCCTATGTAGTTATTCTATTCTGGGTGAAGCTTGACAAAGTATAAAAAAAGGGGCTAAAATAGTATACCTAGGATAGGTTGTATGCATGTGCAATCTAGAACTCTCATCTATTGGCGTAGATGAGAGTTTTTTAATGAACAATTCTGGCAGGATATAATTTTCTAAATAGTTGTTAATGAGTTTAGATTTTTTATCTTCTCAAAATCTATGACACATACTATTTTTATAAAACACTTGACAAGGTATAAAAAATAAGTTATAATATAATTCCGTGATAGGTTGTATGCATGTACAATCGAGGGCTCTCATCTATTGGCGTAGGTGAGAGTTTTTTGATGAAAATCTTATTGAAATAAAGCCGAAGCCCTCATCTATTGGCGTAGATGAGGGCTTCTTGGTTGCACTGGAATTACTTCTTCCGGCGCTTGTTGTTGTGCTTTCCCCGCTTCTTATTGCTGCGGTTTTGCTTGCGCTGCTGCTCGTTCTTGCTGAGCAAAAGCTCCTCGAGCTTGCGCTCGTCCAGCTTGGAGAGCTTGCGAAGTTCAGCATTCTCCTTTCGAAGAAGACTGATCTGCTTCCGCAGGCTCTGCTGACGCTTTTGCTTGCGCTTCTTCAGGAGCTTCTTTCCCGAAGCGATGAGATCCTTGAGGACCTCGTCAACGAGCTTATCAGCCGTCTTCTTGCCCAAGTAGAGCAGGACAACGGTGATAACAACCGAGATATTGGGAGCGAGAGAGTGGATGGCGTCCGTGATAGTATTGAGCATGTCAATCGTCTCCTTTCATAGGACATGCGGATGTACCTGAATGCTGCTAAAGAATACATGTCTTCTTTAACGGCTTGTCAGGCTTGCTTGTACTCTAAGGAGAAGATTAGTTGATGGGCTGCTGGTCTGCAGTCTCTTTCTTCATAATCTCGCCTCCTTAAAGATGTTAATAATTTGTCCAAACAAAAAAGCCACACTTGTAGCTTGCCAGTTGAACACCTGTGAAATCAGAATTTTTTCCAACTGGAAATACCTTCTGATTCGACATTCATTTGTTCAGCAAAAAAAGACCTCTCAAACAAGTTCAAAGCACACCAAAAACCGATTCTACTAACAAAACATCCTATGTAGTCAGTTTTGAGAAAATCTTTCTTAGTGTTCTTCAAGCCATAGCCCGAAAAGTCATAATATTACCGATAGTCATAAATGTCTAAGCTGTTACATAAAATCTTTCAAAATACCAATCCCTTAGCTTCGTAGATTGTTTTTCTGTATTTTGGCACTATCTCTTAAGCAATCTAAGTCTCAGTAAAGATTAGAAAGTCAGTTCTTAAAGATAGAATGAAGCCGACAGGCCTCATACCCAACTGAAAAGTAAAAATATTAAATTATAGATTTATTATACCACTTTGTTTTCCCTTGTCAAGGATTTTGAGGCAGAATTACAAGGCTTTGATTTGTCTGGGAAATAGTTGTTAAATTCCTTTGCATTTGAGGAAATTATGGTATAATAGGGCTAGAAAGAAGCAGAAGCCCGCAGGCTTTTTTATTTAGGAAAGGATGAACTCATGGACAGTTTTGACAAAGGCTGGTTTGTACTGCAGACCTACTCAGGCTATGAAAATAAGGTAAAAGAAAATCTTTTGCAGCGCGCTCAGACTTATAATGTGCTGGAAAATATCTTGCGCGTGGAAATCCCTACTCAGACCGTGCAAGTAGAGAAAAATGGCAAGACCAAGGAAATCGAAGAAAATCGCTTCCCTGGTTATGTCTTGGTGGAAATGGTAATGACAGACGAAGCCTGGTTTGTCGTGCGGAATACTCCGAATGTAACAGGATTTGTCGGTTCACACGGAAACCGCTCTAAACCAACGCCACTCTTGGAAGAAGAGATTCGCAACATTCTCATCTCCATGGGTCAAACGGTGCAGGAGTTTGACTTGGATGTCAAGGTTGGGGATACTGTTCGTATCATTGATGGTGCCTTTACTGACTATACAGGTAAGATTACGGAAATTGATAATAACAAGGTCAAGATGATTATTTCCATGTTTGGCAATGACACCGTGGCCGAAGTTAATCTTAGTCAGATTGCAGAGCTTTAATTGATGAAGCAGGGTGAACTCTTCGCTATCCTCGTTAAAAATAAAATCCAAGACTTTTTTCAGTCTTGGATTTTTGTGTTTTTGGAACGAAGTGTGAGATTACTTTTTACGGTTCCGCAATCTGATAGACTTTTCCGTTTTCTAAGCGTAGGTAGTGGAATTTGCCAGCCATATACCAGGAAGTGATAATTTGTCCTTGCTTCTCACGGATGGCATAGGGCTGTCCAGTTTTTTCAAAGGCTTCAGCAATGGGAGTGCCGTCCTCTATGCTTGGAAAGAGCATACAGGTACCCCGCGTGTGCTCAAAGACTAGCTCTTTTTCTCGCACCTGATCCTCATCGAGATGAATATGAATCTCTAAGTGCTTGGCCAGTTTCCAGGTCAGTATTGTTTGCTTGTTCTCTTTCTTAGTCTGGCTAGGCTTTCCTAGTAGCTTATCCAGTTCTTGAATAGTAGTGGGCTGACCCTGAGTACGGATTTGCTGAAATTGCTCCCACTTATCTACAGACTCCATAGCTGGTATCAAAGCCAGGTCCTTGCTAGGATCCGAAGCTTGAGTGCTGGCATGCTGGGATTGGCAGGAAATTAGGAAAAAGCTGGATAGAATAATGGTCAGGAGCAAACTAAAGCGTTTCATAAACATCTTCCTTTCTACAGAAAAGTAAGGGTTTTTGCTTGCATTATAATCCTTTTTGTAAGTTGTAGCAAGGAATTGACGGCAAGGAAATGAGAAGAGAAAAAGATGTTAGGAAACCTTGAGAACAAGGTCTTATCTGGTTGCCAAAAAAGTCTCATATGACTTATAATGATAGCGTTAAAACTGAGATTTTCATAGCTTTGAACGTCAAAAAAGAGAGAACTAACCTGATTCTCTCTCCAGTTTAATGCTAAGTCAATCGCGACAGATGGTATTTTTATGTTTTTGGAACTGATTAGAAGATTACTTATCCTTAATGACGGAGTCAATAATGTCTTTGGTTTGTTTCATTTGATAGGTAGACATTACCCCAACGATTTGATTGTTCTGGGTAGAGAAACTAAACTGTTCGTCATTGGAATTTTTATAGACAAAGGTTGTATCGCGTTCTGAACGCATAATCATTTCCGGACGACCAAGCTTGTCGAAAGCTGTCTTGGGAGTGTCGGATGTGGTGATGCTAGAATAGCTGCTTTTGGCTGGCTGAGCGTCTTTTAGACTAAAACTCAAATTCGTCAGGACATTATTGGTAAAGTAGCCCATAATGTCTCCGTTGTCTGTGTGCCAGATGTTGACAGAGTTGCCAGGGTCATTCTCATCAGTGCTGAATGTAGGTTGGCCTAGAGCTACTGTTACCTCATCGTAAGACGTTTTAGGTTTGTCACCATTGATATCCTCTCCGTTTACCTGAATGACAAAGCCAGTGGAAATATGGAAATTTCTTATTTTCTCTAATTCAGGAATAGAAGCTGCATCTGGTATGTATTGTAGTGCAGAAGCATCATCTGGATCAAAGGTAGCACGTTTCTGAAATACCTCATCACTACTTTCATAGGTGCTAGAGCTACTGCTAGATGATTTGCTGGATGTTTCCTTAGAGGATGAACTTTTCGAAGCTTTGAGGGAGCTAGGCGTCTTTTTTCTTTGCTGTGTCTGCTTGGCAGGCATGCAGGCTGAGAGAGCTAGCAGAGAGAGAAGGCTGAGGGCATAGAAGCTAACTTTTTTCATAATCAATCTTTTTTCCTTTCGCTGATGATGAATGATATTTTTATAATATTATATCAGCAAAGTTTGCTAGAAACAATAGGAAATGCAATAAAAAAAGCCCTTTGGTGGGCTTCTGGAAATATATTTTTGAAGGCGGTAGACGGATTTGAACCGACGATCAAGCTTTTGCAGAGCCGTGCCTTACCACTTGGCTATACCGCCGCAACTCTTATTATTCTATCGTAAATACTTGCTTTCGTCAAGAGTCTTTCATAGTCAAAGCAGAAAATGTTAGACGTTACTATTCCGAACGATTTGGGGAATAAATGTTCTGCTGAGAAGTGGGAATAGTGGCTAGCGGCAGAAAATCTGGCAAACACCTTGTCAAAGAGCTGCGCTTTTGTTATAATAGAAGGTGCCGTGTAAAAGGCAAAATACTCATTTTAGATGAATTGTGGGACTGTTGCCCTCGGGTGGTCCTGCGAGCTGAAATCTAAAAGAGGAAAAAAACAAAAAGGAGAATTTACTCATGGCAGTAATTTCAATGAAACAACTTCTTGAGGCTGGTGTTCACTTTGGTCACCAAACTCGTCGCTGGAACCCTAAGATGGCTAAGTACATCTTCACTGAGCGTAACGGTATCCACGTAATCGACTTGCAACAAACTGTAAAGTATGCTGACCAAGCTTACGACTTTATGCGTGATGCTGCTGCCAACGATGCAGTTATCCTCTTCGTTGGTACTAAAAAGCAAGCTGCTGACGCTGTCAAAGAAGAAGCAGAACGTTCAGGTCAATACTTCATCAACCACCGTTGGTTGGGTGGAACTCTTACAAACTGGTCTACTATCCAAAAACGTGTAGCTCGTTTGAAAGAAATCAAACGTATGGAAGAAGACGGAACTTTCGAAGTTCTTCCTAAGAAAGAAGTCGCTCTTCTCAACAAACAACGTGCTCGTCTTGAAAAATTCTTGGGTGGTATCGAAGATATGCCTCGCATCCCAGACGTGATGTACGTAGTTGACCCTCATAAAGAGCAAATCGCTGTTAAGGAAGCTAAGAAATTAGGTATCCCAGTGGTTGCCATGGTTGATACTAACACTGATCCTGATGATATCGATGTTATTATCCCAGCTAACGACGATGCAATCCGTGCGGTTAAATTGATCACTGCGAAAATGGCTGATGCTGTTATCGAAGGCCGTCAAGGTGAAGATAGCGTTGAATCAGTAGAAGCAGAATTGGCTGCAACCGAAACTCAAGCAGATTCTATCGAAGAAATCGTTGAAGTTGTTGAAGGTTCAAACGAATAATTAGTAAACTAACCTAAAGGGGCAGGGCTCAGCCCAGCTCCTTTATTTACATTAAAAAATAGGAGAAGAAAAATGGCAGAAATTACAGCTAAGCTTGTCAAAGAATTGCGTGAAAAATCTGGTGCTGGTGTCATGGACGCTAAGAAAGCACTTGTTGAAACTGATGGTGACATCGAAAAAGCGATTGAATTGCTTCGCGAAAAAGGGATGGCAAAAGCAGCTAAGAAAGCTGACCGTGTTGCCGCTGAAGGTCTGACAGGCGTTTACGTAAACGGTAACGTTGCCGCTGTTGTTGAAGTGAATGCTGAAACTGACTTCGTTGCGAAAAATGCTCAATTTGTTGACTTGGTAAATGCTACTGCGAAAGTAATCGCTGAAGGCAAACCAGCTAACAACGAAGAAGCACTTGCTTTGACAATGCCTTCAGGTGAAACTCTTGAAGCTGCATACGTATCTGCAACTGCAACTATCGGAGAAAAGATCTCTTTCCGTCGCTTTGCTTTGATTGAAAAGACAGATGCTCAACACTTTGGTGCTTACCAACACAACGGTGGCCGTATCGGAGTTATCTCAGTTATTGACGGTGGAGACGATGCTCTTGCTAAGCAAATCTCTATGCACATCGCTGCGATGAAACCAACTGTTCTTTCATACAAAGAATTGGATGAGCAATTTGTCAAAGATGAATTGGCGCAATTGAACCATGTCATCGATCAAGACAATGAAAGCCGTGCAATGGTTGGTAAACCAGCTCTTCCACACTTGAAATACGGTTCTAAAGCTCAATTGACGGATGCAGTTGTTGCACAAGCTGAAGAAGACATCAAGGCTGAATTGGCTGCTGAAGGCAAACCAGAAAAGATCTGGGACAAGATCATCCCAGGTAAAATGGATCGCTTCATGCTTGACAACACTAAAGTTGACCAAGCATACACACTTCTTGCACAAGTCTACATCATGGATGACAGCAAGACAGTTGAAGCTTACCTTGAATCAGTAAATGCTTCAGTAGTTGAGTTCGCTCGCTTTGAAGTTGGTGAAGGTATCGAGAAAGCTGCTAACGACTTTGAAAACGAAGTAGCTGCAACAATGGCTGCTGCTCTTGGTCAAAACTAATCGTTTTTAGCATAGAAATAGAACGATAAAAAGGTCTGAGATTTTTTCTCAGACCTTTTCATTTGTAGCATTTTGAAACATCAAGTTTAGAATGGTGAGCAGCATCACTTAGCTGCTTTTTCTCTTTCTTCCTTATGAGCAATCAAGCCGTTGGTAAAAATCAAAACAACCAATATGAAGAGAAGTGCAGTTGTTTGGGGGTAAGTTAGGCTAAACTGATAGACTTTGGTAATAAACAGAAGGGGAAGAGTAACCATCATCATGATTAGAAAGCTATACCATTTGACTCGGTTGCTGACCAGCTCCTGTTCGAAGAGCAAGGGAGCATAAAGACAGGCGATGAGAGCTCCGATAGGAATATCAACGTAATCAGCAGAAAAGATGGTGAAAATACTCAGAGTTGCAAAAAGCCATTTGAGTACATGACGAGAATAGTTGAGCCAATCCATTTTCATTGGATTATCCTCCTTGTTTAGATGATCGTTGGCAGGCAGAAGTTTCTGTCTGTCTTTTCCTTGTGGATTTCCACCTATATTATAACGCTTTAAAAGCAAAAAGCAAGCGGTTACACAAGGCTTTTAAAGCTTTTTCACTAGTTTGAATTATCAGACCTTTCAGTCACCCCTTTTTCTTTCAAAATAGAGACTTTTCCGGTATAATATTAGTCAAAGATAGTCAATGTTAGAGAATCAAGGAAAAAGAAATTTATTCTGAAATTCTCAACTGGAGAGGGAAGTCATGGGTGCAAAAAACACATCGGACAGTATTGAAGCATATATCAAGTCTATTCTGGCTCAGGCGGGGATGGTTGAATTAAAACGCAGTGAACTGGCTGATGTTTTTCAGGTGGTTCCCAGTCAGATTAACTATGTGATTAAGACGCGTTTTACGGAAAGTCGGGGCTATATCGTTGAAAGCAAGCGTGGTGGCGGCGGCTATATTCGGATTGGAAAGATTGAATTTTCCGACCGGCATCAGATGCTTTGCGGCCTGTACGACAGTGTAGGAGAGCGTGTCAGCCAACAGGTTTTTACAGATGTTATTCAGCTTCTTTTTGACGAGAAGATTATGACTGAACGTGAGGGCAATCTAATCTTATCAACAGCATCGGACTCGATTTTGGGCGATGGAGCTGCGGAGATTCGTGCCCGGATATTAAAAAAGATTTTACAACAACTAGACAGAAAAGGAATGGAATCATAAATGAAATACTCAAAAGCCTTAATAGAAAGCTTGGAAGCAGCCCAGCTCTTGGCCGGCCATTTTACGACAGATTATCTGGAATCATGGCATCTGCTGATTGCTTTGGCTAATAATCCCTACAGTGTTGCTGGTTCAGTTCTCAATGAATTTCCTGTGGAAGTTGATGGATTTGAAGAAGCAGCTTTTCAGATTACTGGTCAGGCTTATCAGAAAGACGGTCACTTCGAGCTGCTGCCTTTTTCTTATCGCTTAGAGGAGCTGTTTGAGGAGGCAGGACAGATTGCAGAAGCTGTTCGCGCTAAGCATGTAGGTACCGAACATGTGCTGCTGGCCATGCTATTTGACCGGGGGACCTTGGCCTCTCGTATTCTGGAATTTACCGGCTTTAGCTACGAGGATAAGGAGCAGGGGCCGAAAATCAGTGATTTGCGTAAGGTCTTGGAGCAGCGATCTGGCTGGGGCAAGGAAGATATCAAGGCTATCCGCAGTCTGAATAAGGGCGTAATGGCTGCTAAGCAGACCATGGCTAATATGATGGGGATGCCGGCTTCTACCAGCGGGGGGCTGGAAGATTACACTCGTGATCTGACGGAGCTGGCTAGAGATGGCCGATTGGAGCCAGTCATTGGCCGCGATCAGGAAATTTCACGGATAGTTCAGATTCTCAGTCGCAAGACTAAAAACAATCCAGTGCTGGTTGGAGATGCTGGGGTTGGTAAGACTGCTCTAGCCTTGGGACTGGCTCAGCGTGTAGCGGCTGGTCAGGTTCCGGCTGAACTTGCCAAGATGCGGGTTTTGGAGCTGGACTTGATGAATGTAGTCGCTGGCACTCGCTTTCGCGGAGACTTTGAGGAGCGGATGAACAACATCATCAATGACATTGAAGAAGATGGTCATGTCATTCTCTTCATCGATGAGCTACATACTATCATGGGCTCTGGCAGCGGTATTGACTCGACCTTGGATGCGGCCAATATCCTGAAACCGGCTCTGGCTCGCGGAACATTGCGGACAGTTGGTGCTACGACGCAGGAAGAGTACCAGAAACATATTGAAAAAGATGCTGCTCTTTCTCGGCGTTTTGCCAAAGTCAGTATAGAAGAGCCGAATGTGGCTGACAGCATTGCTATTTTACAAGGTTTGAGAAAGAGCTATGAGGACCATCACAAGGTGCAGATCAGTGATCAGGCTATCGAGACAGCGGTCAAATACGCCCATCGCTATCTGACTAGCAAGCACCTGCCAGACTCTGCCATTGATCTTTTGGACGAGGCCAGTGCGACAGTGCAGAATAGAGGACCGCAGAATTATGAGCAGTCAGATTTGACGCCAGTGGATCAAGCCTTGATGGCAGCGGATTTCAAAAAAGTCTCAAAGTTGCTTGAGCAAGAGCAGCAGCCTAAGCTCTATAAACTGAAAGTGGAAGAAGACGATGTTTTGGCTACTCTTAGCGGTTTATCTGGAATTCCTGTGCAGAAGCTGACTCAGACAGATGCCAAGAAATACCTCAATTTGGAAACAGAACTGCATAAACGCGTGATTGGGCAGGATGAGGCGATTTCAGCTATTAGCCGAGCTATCCGCCGTAATCAGTCGGGTATCCGCAGCAGCAAGCGGCCAATTGGCTCCTTTATGTTCCTAGGTCCGACAGGAGTCGGGAAGACGGAGCTAGCCAAGGCTCTGGCCGAAAGTCTCTTTGATGACGAGTCTGCTCTCATACGATTTGATATGAGTGAGTACATGGAGAAATTCGCGGCTAGCCGCCTCAATGGAGCGCCTCCAGGCTATGTAGGCTATGAAGAAGGAGGAGAGCTGACGGAGAAGGTGCGCAACAGACCTTACTCTGTCCTGCTCTTTGACGAGGTGGAAAAGGCGCATCCGGATATTTTCAATGTTCTCCTGCAGGTCTTGGATGATGGTCAGTTGACTGACAGCAAGGGTCGCAAGGTTGACTTCTCCAATACGATTATTATCATGACCAGCAATCTGGGAGCAACCAGTTTGCGGGATGATAAGACGGTAGGTTTTGGGGCTCGGGATATCCGTTTGGACCACGCCAATATGGAAAAACGGATGCTGGAAGAACTCAAGAAAGCTTATCGACCTGAGTTTATCAACCGTATAGATGAGAAGGTCGTCTTCCACAGCTTATCTGCAGAAGATATGCAGGAGGTGGTCAAGGTTATGGTCAAACCGCTCATTGCTAGTCTTGCTGAGAAGGGAATTGAGCTGAAGTTTCAGTCTAGTGCACTTAAGCTGCTGGCTCAGGAAGGATACGATGTGGAAATGGGAGCACGGCCATTGCGTCGCACTCTGCAGACCCAGGTGGAGGACAAGCTGTCTGAACTCCTCTTGACAGGAGATTTGACGACTGGTCAGACTCTTAAGGTCGGGGTCAAGGCTGACCAACTTAAGTTTGAAGTGGTTTAGAAAGCCAAGTCTGCAATGAAAATTTTCGCCTACGATTAGCCCTTGATTAGATAGATACTCAATAGTTATTTCATCATTCAATGAAACTGGGAATTGAAGGATTGGAGGCTGATATGTCGTTTTTTAAGGATTTGTTTGCTGGCAAGAAAGCCAGCGTGAAAACACCAGAAGAGCGCAAGGCGGCTAGTATCCAGCGTTTGAAGAAAGAAGGTATTCCTTACCTTGAGCATTTGCCGGTTATCGAAAGTGCTGAGCAGGTATGGCCGCGCTCGCTAGAAGAAATTGCGCGTCGAGCTATTACCAGCCTCTTGATTATTCAGGCGGCCTTGGATATCGAAAATAATAATTACAATGAGGAGAGCCGCCAGTGGCTGCAGGATAAACTGCAGCAGTACGGAGTGCAGGAAGAGCTGACGCCCAAAGAAAGGACAGTTTTGGAAGATCGTGCCGATCCGGCAGCTATCATCAATATGGTTTGGAAATACGAGGCCTATTGGTCCCTGATTTGGTACTTGGGTCTAGTAGATACTTTGCCGTTTCCAGATAAGATTTGTGATTGTGATGCTGCTATTGACGCAGTCGCTAGTGCGGTTGACTTTCAGGAATTTCTGGGCAAATGCCAACCTCGCAGCTTAGAAGAACTACTGGATGAGGATGATTTGATTTATCGTTATCATTGGGCCTGTGTCGATGCTCGGATTCATGATCAGCCAGCACCGGCAGGCCTTGATGAAAGTGTCGTTCTGGAGAGGCGGTCTGGTCTTGACTGGCTGCTGGGGCTGAATACGGCACAAGACTGGGATGCTGTTGAGCTGCATACCTAGTCCAACTTCTCTTGATTCACTTAATTAGAAAGGAGGTACCTTTGTCCGCTCGTAAAATGGCTAAAATTGCCATCCTATCGGCTTTATGTGTGGCCTTTCGCTATGCATTTTCCTTTTTGCCCAATGTGCAGCCTATCTCAGCTATCTTTTTCCTGATAGTTATCTTTGAGGATTTGCAGACTTCAATCCTAGTGATGGCTGTGACAATGTTTACATCAGCCTTTCTTTTGGGAATGAGTCCGATCGTCCTCTTTCAGTTGCTGTCCTTTGGACTGATTCTTTGCCTTTGGCGGCTGCTCTATTCTCGGTTAAATCTAGTGGGACAGGGAATAGCAGCAGCTCTCCTATCCTTTGGCTATGGCATTGCCATTGATACACTGACAGCCTTGCTTTACAACTATCACTGGTGGTCTTATGCGATTATCAATGCTTTGACTTTCAATATAGCGCACGGACTGTCGACCTTGTTTTTTTACCCACTCTTGTACCCTATTTTAAGGAGGCTCTATAATGAAAAAAATCTTTAGTTTGCTCACACTTGCTTTTGCCCTTCTCCTTGTTGGTTGCGGCAGCAGCCAGACAAATACTGACAAGAGCTCTAGCTCAGCTGATTCTTCTGTCAAAAAGGAACTGAAAATCAGCATCAGTATTGCGCCAGAAGGTCAGGAAAAGAGCGAGAAAACGGTGGCTGTCGAAGAAGGAAAGACAGCGATGGATGCTTTGAAGAAAGCCTATAAGGTCGAAGAAAAAGATGGTTTTATCACTTCTATTGACGGTCATGCTCAGGATGAAGCAAAGGGCCTCTACTGGATGTTTAAGGTCAATGGAGAAATGGCTCCTAAGGCAGCCAATCAAATCACTGTCAAGGATGGAGACAAGCTGGAATTCTACCAAGAAGTCTATCAGCAATAAATCTTTTATAAAAAGAATCTGATGCCTAAGGCACCAGGTTCTTTTTTGTATCCTTGGAGAAGTTTTAAAGTGTCTGAAAATATTTTTATAAAATTTTATAAAAAACTATTGACAAAATAAAAATATAGTTTATAATAAAAACATAGAAAGAACAAAATATAAAAAACAATAAAAAGAATAGGCTTATGAAAGAAAAAATTGCAATCGTATTTGGAACATTTGCTCCCTTGCATCAGGGGCATATCGATTTAATCCAGAAGACTAAGCGTTCTTATGACAAGGTACGCGTGGTGGTTTCTGGTTATCAGGGTGACCGTGGGCAGGAAGTGGGTCTATCTCTGCAGAAGAGATTCCGCTATACGCGGGAGACTTTCGCAGATGATGAACTGACCCAGGTTTACAAACTGGACGAAACTTCTTTTCCTCGTTACCCTATGGGTTGGGATAAGTGGCTGCCAGCTTTATTAGAGTTGGTTGGCTATGATGCAGAACGCGAGGAACTGATTTTTTTGTCGGAGAATCAGACTATCAATCAGAGCTGACAAAACGTGGTTTTGAAACCTGTTTGGAAGAGCGCCAGTTTGGTATCTCAGCTACCATGATTCGGGAAAATCCTAGTCGTTATTGGAAATATATCGCCCAACCTTTCAGCCGTCACTTTACCAAGAAAGTGCTGATTATGGGTAGTGCCAGCAATGGTAAAACGACCTTGGCTAAGGATTTGGCTCGCTATTATGATGCTCCAGTTAGTCTGGAATATGCTCGAGAATACCAGATTCAAAATAATGTGCGAGACGATGAGCTGACTCCTAAAGACTACTATTATCTGCTCTTAGGACAATATGCTCAGACTTCCCGCTTGATTGACAGCAGCGCCAACCGTGGTCTAGTCGTGGCTGATACAAATTCGTTGGTAACCAAGGCTTACTATGATTACTATCTGAAAGAAAGTCCGGTTCAGGATGAAGAAACAGATACTTTTGACAATCTCTTTGCCAGCATTTTGTCTAAGGAAAAATGGGATTTGATTCTCTTTGCTGAGCCGGTTGGGGCCTATGTCAACGATGGCTTTCGCGATATGAGTATGGCAGACGAGGCTATACGCAGTGATTTTTCAAGCTATCTGAAAAAGCTGAAAGAGCAGTGCTTGGCTCATATTCCGACGGTCTATCTGGCTGGCAGTTATTTGGACAATTATCAGGCGGCCAAAGATGCGATCGACATGATTTATCAAGCGGATTAAAAAAGAAAGTGGTAAAATAGAATGGTAGTAAAAAATCAAAAACTCTCTCCTGCAGCTCTTTACGCAGGACTGAAACAAAAATCTCAAACCTTTGTTCAGAATTTCCGCAATGTCTGTGCGGCAGCTAAAAAACAAGGTTTTAGCGGCATAGCGAAATTGTTCTGGCAGGATTTATTTGGCGGGCGCAGCTTGACTCAATGGCTCTACTTGATTGCTCTTTCCAGTCTGCCTTTCATTCTGGAGTTCACCAGTGGTCAGGAGCAGCATGACTGGCTGGGACTCTTTGCTTCCTGGACAGGAATTGTCTGCGTTATTCTAGTAGCCGAGGGGCGGGCCAGCAATTACCTATTTGGAGCTATTAATTCGGCAATTTACCTCTTATTGTCTTTTCAGGCAAGCTTTTATGGAGAAGTGTTGACTACGGTCTACTTCTTTATCATGCAGCCGATTGGCCTTTATACTTGGCTGTCTAATCGGGTCAATGAGCAAGATAAGGAAGAACCATCTCATTTTGAAGCTAAGAAGTTAGACTGGCGCGGCTGGCTTAAATATTTGGCCTTAACTGCCTTGATTTGGATTGGTATGGGCTTTGCCTATAAGAGTATTCACAGTCACCGGCCTTTCCGTGATAGTGTGACAGATGCGACCAATGGTATCGGTCAGCTTCTCATGACTGGTCTCTACCGCGAGCAGTGGCTTTTCTGGATTGCGACCAATCTCTTCAGTATCTATCTCTGGTGGGGTAGCAATCTCCATATCCAGGCCATGTACTGGGTCTATACCCTCAATAGTATCGTCGGATGGTATCAGTGGACCAAGGCGGTGAAGAAAGCTTAGACCAAAGCTTGAGATTTTTGATAGAAAAAGATAGCTTAGGAAAGGACGAAAAATTCATGACCAAACAGGATATCCCATCGGGAATGTCGGAAAAAGAGTACTACGAAACCATGGCGGATGAGTCCGCCTTTTTGGCATGGTACAAGATACAGGATTTACCCAAGTACGAGACACCCAGCGTAACAGCAGATATGGTGGCTTACTGTTTTGTGGATGGTCAGGTGAAACTCTTGGTCATCAAGCGTAAGGCTCATCCTTATCAGAATAAATATGCCCTAGTCGGAGGTTTTGTGGACAAGCATGAGGATGCCTATCAAGCCTGTATTCGGGAAGTAAAGGAAGAGGTGGGGCTGGAGATACCGCTGGAAAAGGTGGAACAGCTGATGACGGTTTCTACTCCAGGACGTGATCCGCGCGGTTGGGTCATCACCATTGCCCATCTGGTCTATCTGCCGGCCATAGCAGTAGACCAAGCGCAAGCTGGGGATGATGCCAAGGAAGTCACCTTTCTTGATGTTGACTTTAAGACTAGTAGTTTTAAAGATGGTGAACGGCTCCTGACAGCAGAGGGCTTTGCCTTTGACCACTACCAAATCCTGTTGGAATCTATCAAGCGGATTCAGGGACGACTGGACTGGAATCCAACTTTTCTCCATCTGCTGGAATCACCGTTTACTGTCTATGAAGGGACTGAGCTGGTCAACCTCATCTCACCTAGACGCCCTATCGTTAGCAATAATTTTTTAGTAAAATTTGGAGAATACTTGGAGGAGGCTGGCGTTAAGCGCGTGCCAAAGAAGAAGCCGAGAAAAGTGTATCGGCTTAAGGTAGAAAAATCAGACTAAAAGAAGGTTGATTATATATTTCTCTTGCAGGACAAATTTGTCCTGTTTTTTCATTTTTAATTACGAATAGATAAGTAGGAGCGTGTTTCTCATGACAAAAGAAGCTGATTGAGAAACAGAATTTCGCTTGAGTAAAAAATTTTTTGAAAAAACTTGTATAAATGATTGACATAGTAAATTTACAGTGTTACAATAATATTACAAAAAGATTTCTAAATATTACAAGGAGACAAAAGATGAAAACACCGACTTATACAAAATTGATGGCAGCTGCAGTTCTGGCTTCTAATTTGCTTTTAGGGGCATGTGGTAAGAAAGAAGAAAGTACAACAAGTGCTAGTTCTAGAAAGACTGTTCAGACTTCCTCTAGCTCAAAAGCTGCGTCATCCAGCAAGGCCAGCGCTTCTCCTAAGGCTAGCAATAGCGCTTCTTCAGAAGGAGCAGTTGGCCAGCCTGGACAAGCCGAAATTCCTGCTAATCAGCAACAGTCTACTGTCGAAGCGCCTCAAGCCCAACAAACACAGCCGCAGCAAGCTTCAGGTCGAAAAAATACTCAGTCTCAAGCAACTCAACCAGCCCAAGCACCGGAAAGCAATCGCCAGCTTCAAAATAAGCAGGCAGCCAGCAATGCTCGCTATAAAGGTGTCTTGACCATGGTGGATGGGGATTTCTCAGCGGCTGCTGGTACTTGGAAGGATGCCAATGGAAATACTGTGACTGTATCAGGTAATGGTCAATTCACAGTCCAGTCTGCAGATGGAAAAACAGATAATTATTCCATCGCTTCCTACTCTTATACGCTGGATGATGGCAAATACAATGCTCAATTAAGCGGGCAAGGCAATGCAAATCTGCAGATTACAACAGGAGCGGATGGTTCAGTAACAAGCGTTGTGGTGACCCAACCCTAAACATAAGGAAAAGGAAGTCCAATGGGCTTCCTTTCGTTTTTATTTTTGAATTTGTAAGAGTTCTTCGATTTCAGCCAGACTTTCAGCTTGCGAAATAGCACCGCGGAGTTTGGCTGCTCCGGCAGTACCGCGCAGATAGTGCGGAGCTAGACCACGGAATTCGCGGATGGCTACATATTCTCCTTTGAGATTTACCAAGCGGGAGAGGTGGTCATGGGCGATTTTCATCTTGTCCTCGAAACTGAGGTCTGGAAGAATTTCGCCGGTTTCAAAGTAGTGGTTGATTTGGTTAAAGAGATAAGGATTTCCCATAGCAGCTCGGCCTACCATGACAGCATCGGCGCCGACTTCCTCAATCCGCTGCTTGGCGTCTTGCACGCTGCGAATATCTCCGTTAGCGATGAAAGGAATCTTGGTCAGAGCTTGGGCTACATCGTGCAAGGTCTCAAGGTCAGCATGACCAGTATACATTTGCTCACGGGTGCGACCGTGCATAGCCAGGGCAGAGACTCCAGCGGCTTCGGCTGCTAGAGCATTTTCTACAGCTAGTGAGCTGTCAGACCAGCCAGTCCGCATCTTGACTGTCAGGGGAATATCCAGAACGGATTGGACCTTGTTGATGATTTTATAGATTTTCTCAGGGTCCTTGAGCCATTTAGCTCCAGCTTCGTTTTTGACAATTTTATTGACCGGGCAGCCCATATTGATATCGACGATGTCTGTCTTGGTGTTTTCTTGGATAAATTCTGCTGCGCGCGCCAAACTGTCCTCGTCGCTACCGAAAAGCTGGATAGAAACGGGATTTTCTCCCTCATCAATATGGAGCATGTGGAGGGTTTTTTCGTTGTTATACTGGATGCCCTTGTCAGAGACCATTTCCATGACGACCAAGCCTGCTCCCAACTCTTTGGCAATGGTTCGGAAAGCAGAGTTGGTTACGCCGGCCATAGGCGCCAGAACTGTGCGGTTGGGAATTTCAACATTTCCAATCATAAAAGGGGTATTAAGATTTGTCACGAATCAGTTCCTCCAGGTCGTTTTGGTCAAAGTGATAGGCTGTCTGGCAGAATTGGCAGACGATTTCAGCCCCTTGGTCTTGGTCACGCATCTCTTCTAAGTCAGCCTTTGGCAGGGTAGCCAAGGCATTCATAAAGCGCTCTTTTCTACAGTCGCACTGGAAGCGGACTTCCTCTTCAGACAGGCGTTTATAAGGCTCATTACCATAGATGGCAGCCAGCAGAGCTTCGATATGGTTATCGGATTCTAACAGTCTTGAGATAGCAGGCATTTCTTGGATTCGCTTCTCAAAGCGGGCAATTTCGGTTTCCTTGGCACCAGGCAGAACTTGTACCAAGAAACCGCCGGCAACCTTGACTTTATCATTCTCATCCAAGAGGACATTGAGGCCAACTGCGGAAGGTGTCTGCTGGCTTTCGGTCAGGTAGAAGGCTAGGTCTTCGCCGATTTCTCCAGAGATGAGAGGGGTCATGGAGTTGTAAGGATTGCCAGTACCATAGTCTGTGATGACGAGGAATTCTCCTTGGCCGACAAAAGGACCAACTAGAACCTCACCGGTGGCAGTCTTTTTGATATCTACACCGGGATTTTGCACATAGCCTTTGACATTGCCCTCGGTATCTGACACTGTGATAATCGCGCCTAGTGAGCTGGTCCCAAGGACCTTGACGGTAATCTTGGTCTGGCCTTTTTCATTTGCAGCTAAAATTTGACTGGCAATCAGTGTGCGGCCAAGTGCAACAGTTGAGCTTGCTTGAGTTTGATGTTTTTCTTGAGCGGTCCGAACCGTCTCTGTGCTGTCCAGCACATAAGCTCGGAAAGAACCATTTTCTGAGATAGTTTTGATAATTTTGTCCATACCTTTTATTTTAACACAAAATAGAAAAACAAGCGCGCGACTGCGCTTGTTTTTTGGGGTTAGGAAGAATTTTAAGACCAAAAATAGTATAATAAAACAAAAAGCAGAGGAGGCTAGCATGAACCAATCTTTGAAAGCGGCAGTCTATGGTTTGGCGGTGGCAGATGCTCTAGGTGTTCCGTATGAATTTTTAATTCGGGGCAGTTTTGAAGCGGTTGGTATGACAGGCTATGGCAGCCATCAGCAACCGGCTGGAACTTGGTCAGATGATACTAGCCTTGTTTTGGCGACCTGTGATTCTATCAGGGAAAAAGGTAAGGTTGACCCTGCCGATATGCAGCAGCGGTTTAAAAAATGGCTATTCGAGGGAGCATACACACCAGATGGTCTGACTTTTGATGTAGGAAATGCGACTCGCGAAGCATTGACAAGGGGACACGGTCTCTCTGATGAATATTCCAACGGGAATGGTTCTTTGATGCGGATTCTGCCCCTAACCTTTACAGAAGCCGGTCCGTCTGATATTGAAGCTGTTTCCAGCATTACTCATGCCCATGCGACTTCCGTAGAGGCCTGCCTGCTTTATGTGGATATTGCTCGTAGGCTCTTAAAAGGCCAGCAACTACCGGAAATACTATCAGACATAGAGACTAGTAAGACCTATGTTCGTTTGCAAAGATTAGCAGAGCTGACAGAGACTGACATTCGTTCTAGTGGCTATGTGGTGGATACCTTGGAAGCAGCACTTTGGTGCTTACTGACTAGCACTTCTTATCCGGAAACTGTCCTGAAAGCTGTTAATTTGGGCGATGACACTGATACAGTAGCAGCAGTTGCTGGCGGATTGGCTGGTATTATCTATGGTTTGGAAGGGATTCCTGACAACTGGCTAGCCCAGCTGCGCAATAAAGAACTACTGGAAAGCTGCTTGTTTTAAAGGGATAATCGGAAGACAGGACTGTGTTGATTATTTAAAAAGTAAAACATTAAAAGAGCCATCTAGGCTCTTTTACTTATTCTGTAGTTAATTCTTTCTGGGCTTCCTTACCTTGGTCCAACAAGGCTTGGATAATCTTTTGATCACGCAGTTTGACAGAGTTGTTGATGGTCTCTGCAGATTGGATAACAGTGGCTTCTAGCAGAGCGCGTTTTTCCCGCCCTTTATCAATAGCTTCGATAATGCCTTGGTTTTGTGCGACAAGGCTTTCTGCCAGCTTAGTGACAGACTCAACAGCAATAGTAGGACTTTGGGAAATCCGTTCCAGCTGAGGAATGACTTCCTTGCTCGTTTCGGCGAGCATTTGCAGGGCAGCGTTATTGGCATTCGAGATGGCGTCAGCTACCTGACCAGACTTCATGGATTGCTGGAGAATTCCTAACTGGGCGATAGACAGCTTCATAGTTGGAATGGTATTGCGGCGGAGCATTCCTAGCTTCTGGCGCATATCAGAGGAAACCTTGACCAGATTGCGCATCTGAGGCGTTGTCGCCCAAGCCACATAGAGACGGCTGACATATTCAGTGTGTTGCTGCTCTAGGGTATTGACCACCTCTGTCATTCGGGCTAATTCTTGCGATTTGACTTGGTAGTCAACAGTTGTCATATCTAGCTGAGCGACTTCAGTCTGCAGCTTGAGCGCTCGATTGCCAGATTCTTGCTGAGCAGCTTCGATAAAGGAAATAACTCCGACTAGGTTTTCAATCGATTTGGTATTATCCTCAATCAGCATTTCAGCAGAAACGATGTTGCGGGCCAAGACATCTTCTTGTTTGACGACCGTTGCAGCCATGCCGTCCATTTTCTGTTCAATATTTTGTGAGTCAAAATAGAATTCTTGAAGAGTGTTTTTGCTCTGTTTGAAGAGTTTTTCTAGGAAATTAGGCTTTTTGTCCAGTTCTGCTACTTGAGCATCCTTGTATTTTGTGACAAAGCCATTGAGTTCTTTGTTGGTGTTTTTTAAGAGCTCATCTACCTGGGGAATTTGTAATTTTTTCTGCTCGGCTAAGATACGATTGACAGTACCATTGACCTCTTCTACAGCAGATTGGCCAAAGTCCAGCAAGGCATTTTGGTCCGATACGAAATTATCCACCAGCTGCGGAGCTTTAGCCGTAATCGCACTCTGTTGCTCAGGAGTCAGTTTTTCCAGAAAAGTTAGCTGGCCATTTTCTTGAGTCGTATTGGATTCGATGATTTCTGTTGTTTTGTCGCTTTTGCTGATGGCATTGTTAGCAATTTTATCAATATCAAAATTAAATTCTTGGCTCATAGTTTCTCCTTTGGTTTATCTAGCTTAAAGGCCGGTGTCTGTTTGCTTTTCTTTGTCTAAGATGCGCAGGCTAATGTCAAAGTCCCTCAAATCAGCTTCATTTAACTGACGCAGCGCTTCGTCTAGGTCCAAGTCAAACTGCTCTATAGCTGCTTTGGCCTTGGCTAGCCGCTCCTCTGCATTGTAAAAATCTTTGGGAGAAGCTTTGATTTTGAGGTAGCCTTCTAAAATATCTTCGTAGTGCTCCATCTGGGACTGATGAATGGCAGTCAGCTCTTCCTTATTGTTGCTTTCAGATTGAGAGATTTTTTGAAGAATGGCCTCATGGTCAATCTGAATATTGCGAACTGTAGCGACCAATTCTGGGGATAGCTCTTCTAGACTAGTTTTCTTAGGCTGCGCTTCTTTTCGTTTTTTCTCTCGTTCAATCTTTTTCAGTTGTTCATCGATTTCATCAGTGACAGTACGAATTTTAGTCTGGATTCGCTGGTAGACAGATGTAGGAATTTCTCCGCGTAGGTCGTTAGCAGCATTTTTGATATAGGTTAGCTGGGGAAGAATTTCTAGAGCTAAATTCTGATAGCTTTCTTGGGCCCCATCTTCTTGGTAGCCTTCCAATTCTTTAATGCGGCGGTCAGCATGACCAATTTCTGATTTCAAATCTTCAATACGGCCAATGCTGGCTTGTTTAGCTTCAATCCGAACTTTTTTCTGACTTTGGTAGCGATAGATTCCGTAGCCAATTGCTCCCAGAATAGCTATGGGAATTAGATAGCTGGCTACAGCTCCAGAACCAAATACAAATACAAGTATCCAAATCCAGCTAAACCATTCTGGTTGCTGGTTGGAATCATCATTTCTCCTCGACATGGACGTTTCTCTTTCTTATCAATGTGATATCTCTATTTTAACATAAAAGCTGGTTTTTGAAGGCTAAAGATTGAAATGATTTTATACATTGAGACCATTTTTTATATTTGCTTAATTCGGAAAGGCATTTTATTCCTCTCAATAAAGTAAGTGTTGTTTATAGAACGAAAGGTTTTTTGTTTATCGCAAGTATTCAAACAAAAATCGCAAGGAAATACCTGCGATTCTTATGTTATCAGTCCATTTCTGGGAAAAGTTTAGCTAGTATTTTCGGAGTAATGCTTTGTCCCGGCCCCTCAGCACAATAGGTGTGCATATACATAGAGGGGTTGAAGTTGAGCTCGATGCAGGTACAGTTGGGATTTTCCTTTGTGGAAATAGCAGAGCTGTCAGGGATGATTAGGTCAACGCCACAAGCCCAAGCTCCCATAGCTTTTGCCATGTCAGCAGCAAGTTCCTTATAAGATGCGTGCATACTGTCAGTGACATCGATCGAGTCTCCGCCAGTAGAAATATTGGAATTGCGTCGCAAGTCAACCTTGACTCCAGCAGGCAGGATATCGTCTGGTCCATAGCCTTGCTGGTCCAACATGAGCAGTTCAATGTCCCCTAGTTCAATAATCTCAAGCGGTGAGCGATGGTCACGACCGCGCAGGGGATTGTCGTTTTTGATGGCAACCAATTCTCTCACGGTATGCTGACCGTCTCCGACGACATTGGCTGCTACTCGCAAGAGGACTGCCTCACATTGACCGTCTAAGACAAAGAAGCGGTACTCCGTTCCAGCGATAAATTCCTCCACTAAGACAGCAAGGTCTTCTGAAAAAGCAATCTCCAAAGCCTTGCCATAAGCTTCCAGACTAGCTGGTTCTTGGAAGATGGAGATGCCCAGTCCGAAGTTGGTTGACTTGGGTTTGACGACAATTTGTCGATTCTTAATCAAAGGGTAATAAGCCAGTCCATCTTCTAGAGAAGAAAACTCTGCTCCAGCCGGAACAGGAAAGTCAGCTGCAGACAAAATCTCTTTAGTGACTGTTTTATTGGCCATGGCCAGAGGGATGACATAGTTATCCTTGGAGGTCATATTGCCGTTCTTGACATATTCCACATGGTGACCATGCCAAAGCTTGAGAAATTGGTCATTTTCATCTAAGATGTCGACATTCAGCCCCTTCTGAATAGCATCAAAGAGCAGCATCTGGGTGGATAGTTCCATATTTTCGTAGCCTTTGAGGGCATAAGGAGCAGTCCAAGCGTAGCGGTGATATTCCTCTGCTTTTTCTCGCCCAAAGGCCATTAAAGAATCCTGTTGGATATGATGCAGGAGCTGACCAGATAGGGTTAGCTGAGGATTTAGTAGTGCTTCCTTAAGTTGCTCAAGCAAACTTTGGTAGTAAGTTGGCAGTTCAAAATGCTGGATGAGCTCTTCCATGGCTTGCAGAAGTGCTGAGCTGTCCGCCTCATCTGGTAGGGCAGTCAGCGGATGGCTACAAGCAATTTTTTGGTTCAAGTCGTGGGCAGCTTTTAATGCCGTATCAACATTTTCTACATCATCTAACCAGAGCAGGCTTAGTAAAAAGAGATGGACGGTATCTAAGGTCTCTTGGCTAATGCCTAAATGGTCAAAAGGATTGAGATCGAAGCAACGGAATTCTAGATAAGTGATGCCTTGTTCCAAATAGGCACGGTTGTGCTTCTGTCCACGGAAGCGAACGGCTGAGTAAAATTCTTTTTCAGCGCTGAGCTCGCCTGACTGAACGTAGTTTTCAATGTCGGTTACATATTGTCCCAAAGAAGCGTAGGATACCTGAATATTCTCGTCATTGACATAGCCATAGTCGCTGTTACGAAAAGAGCGGATAGGCTGGGAAATTTCCTGACTGTAGAAGCCAGCTTCTACTAGAGGGGCAGCACCGTAGAGATAGGTTAAAATCCAGCGGAAGCGCAGAAAGTTTCGAGCCAGCTTGAGATAGAGGTCATTTTTAAAGTCCTTGAGTGACTGGTGGGAGCTGGCTTGAAAGAGAGCAGTGACTAGATTTTTCCCTAGCTCCATATTGTAGTGGATGCCAGAGATAGCCTGTAGTTTTTTGCCATATTTTTTCGCTAAGCCCTCTCGGTAGTGGCGTTCATAGTCGTTTTCCAGATGGGCGATGGCAATCTCTTCTTCTGTCAGCTGCGGTGGCATGGACAGGGGCCAGAGGCGTTCACTCTGGTCAATCGAGCGGCCAGCCACATCGCTAATAGCTCCCAGTAAGCGCCGTGCTTCCTTAGTCGAGTGAGAAATAGGTGTAATTAGTTCCAGTTGTTGCTCGCTGAAGTCTGTTTGGATGGTCGGGTGGAAATTGCGGGAACCAAGCTGACTCGGATGGGCAGTTTGAGCTAGGTGCCCGTCAGCTGTCACTCGCAGATTTTCCCTCTCCAGCCCAAAGGTCGCTTGAAGAATAGGGCTTGCTGTATCCAGTTTCTGCAGTAATTGATTAATCGTCATCGTTTCACCGTCCTATGGTAGTAATTTTAGTCTATTACAAACGGAAAAAGAAAACAAATTTCCGCTACGATTTTACAAAAATTCCGAACTTTTATTTTTAATAAACCGCTAAATTTCAGAAAATACAGATTTTGTGAAAATTTAATTCGTTTTCAAAAGGGAAAAAGCAAATCAAGAATGGGTCCCATCTTGAAAAATTGTTAAATTTTTCATATAATGAGGTATAAAACATAATCGCAGGTGAGATTCCTGCCTGCTTTTCAAGAAAGGAAGAGCTGCTTCAGCTCAGACAAAATTATGACATCAGTAGTTGTTGTAGGAACCCAGTGGGGAGATGAAGGAAAAGGGAAGATTACAGACTTCCTTTCAGCCAATGCCGAAGTGATTGCCCGCTATCAGGGTGGTGACAATGCCGGACACACTATCGTGATTGACGGCAAGAAGTACAAGCTGCACCTGATTCCGTCAGGGATTTTCTTCCCAGAAAAAATCTCTGTCATTGGAAATGGAATGGTGGTCAATCCTAAATCTCTGGTCAAAGAATTGAACTACCTGCATGAAGAGGGTGTGACGACGGATAACCTTCGCATCTCTGATCGAGCGCATGTCATCCTGCCTTACCATATCGAGCTGGATCGTCTGCAGGAAGAAGCGAAAGGTGACAATAAAATCGGAACAACAATCAAGGGAATAGGCCCTGCCTATATGGACAAGGCTGCTCGTGTCGGTATCCGCATCGCTGACCTTTTGGATAAAGATATTTTCAGAGAGCGATTGGAGCGGAATCTAGCTGAGAAAAACCGCCTCTTTGAAAAATTGTACGATAGTACAGCAATCAACTTTGATGATATTTTTGAAGAATACTATGAATATGGACAGCAAATCAAGCAGTATGTGACTGATACCTCTGTTATCCTCAACGATGCGCTGGATCAAGGCAAGCGAGTGCTCTTTGAAGGGGCTCAAGGGGTTATGCTGGATATTGACCAAGGGACTTACCCATTTGTAACTTCTTCTAATCCAGTTGCAGGGGGAGTCACCATCGGTTCTGGTGTTGGTCCGAGCAAGATTGACAAGGTAGTTGGTGTCTGCAAGGCCTATACCAGTCGGGTCGGAGATGGACCATTCCCAACAGAGCTTTTCGATGAAGTTGGTGACCGCATTCGTGATATCGGCCACGAATATGGCACCACCACCGGTCGTCCGCGTCGGGTAGGCTGGTTTGACTCTGTTGTCATGCGCCATAGCCGCCGTGTATCAGGGATTACCAATCTTTCGCTTAACTCCATCGATGTTTTGAGCGGTCTGGATACAGTGAAAATCTGTGTAGCCTATGACTTGGATGGGCAGCGAATTGACCATTACCCAGCTAGTCTGGAACAGCTCAAGCGCTGCAAGCCGATTTACGAAGAGCTGCCAGGCTGGTCAGAGGACATCACCAGTGTCCGCAGTCTGGAAGACTTGCCAGAAAATGCCCGCAACTATGTTCGCCGAGTGAGTGAGTTGGTTGGTGTTCGTATTTCTACCTTCTCAGTCGGTCCTGGCCGCGAGCAGACCAATATCTTGGAAAGCGTCTGGTCTAATTTATAAAAAAGTCAGCACAAGGAAATTGCTTCTTGTGCTTTTTTGTAAGAAAATTTCATATTAAGACTCATTTAAGATATATATTTTATACTAACAGCATAAACAAAGACCTCCTAACTTTGTTTAAAAATCCTAAACTTTTTCATAATAATCTCCTGAAAGTCACCCCAGTGGTGGCTTTTACTTTTTCTGAGAAGTGCAGCGGGCTTGTGGTATAATGGGGTAGACGACTATAGATTTAGAAAGACAATGATGAATTATACGATTGAAGAAAAAGAAGCATTTATGCGGGAAGCTTTAAAGGAGGCGGAGATGGCCTTAGCCCATGATGAAATTCCTATCGGCTGTGTCTTGGTTAAAGAAGGTAAGATTATCGGCCGCGGTCACAATGCACGTGAGGAGCTGCAACGGGCTGTTATGCATGCGGAAATTATGGCTATCGAAGAGGCGAATCGGCATGAAAATAGCTGGCGCTTGCTGGATTCAACGCTTTTTGTGACCATCGAGCCTTGTGTCATGTGCAGCGGAGCAATCGGTCTAGCGCGCATTCCTTACGTTGTCTATGGCGCAGCAAATCAAAAGTTTGGAGCAGCTGGAAGCCTTTATGATATTTTGACAGATGAGCGCCTGAACCACCGTGTAGAAGTGGAAACAGGGATCCTTCAAGAAGAGTGTGCTCAAATCATGCAAGATTTTTTTAGAAATCGTCGCCAAAAGTAAAAAAATGTGATATACTATTCATGGAGCAACAGTTTTGCGTGAAGCGGGTCAGGGGAGGAATCCAGCAGCCCTAAGCGATGTAAACTGTGTGCTCTTTTCTATTGCTCTTAATGAATCAAGCCTGAAAGGCGCAGATGAATTTTAGAGCAATGGATGCAGTTTTTCCCATAAGGAAAAAATCTGTAAACCGTATAGAGTCTTTAAGTGAATCAAGTCCAAAGGACGCAGATGAACTTAGGTGCATTGACGCAGTTTGAGCGAAGCGAGAACTACGTTCCAAAATTTAAGGAGTCAAGCCTGAAAGGCGCAGATGAATATTGGAGCAGTGAATCTAGTTCGAATGGACCTGAAATGAATTCAGCTGACATCCAATCTTAAGGAGCATATTGGTTTTCTTGTCAATCAAAAATATTCTGCTCAATAGGCCTAAAATTTGTTGACTTACGCAAACGATTGCTTTCAGATGGTTGCTAGCTTTAGCTTATTTATAAAAAAATAAATTGGAAACGCTTTAAAACAATAAATTACTTGCTAAATAAGTATGAAAGCGATATGATAGAGTGGAATAAAAAATGGAGGAATATCATGTCACATATTAAATTTGATTATTCAAAAGTTTTAGATAAATTTGTTGCCCCACATGAAGTGGAATACATGCAAACACAAGTAACAGCAGCGGATGAATTGATCCGTAAAGGAACTGGTGCTGGTAGCGACTTTTTAGGTTGGTTGGACCTTCCTGAAAACTACGACCGTGAAGAATTCGACCGCATCTTGAAGGCTGCTGAGCAAATCAAATCAGACAGTGATGTCTTGGTTGTGATCGGTATCGGTGGCTCTTACCTTGGTGCCAAAGCAGCTATCGACTTTTTGAACCACCACTTTGCAAACTTGCAAACAAAAGAAGAGCGCAAAGCGCCACAAATCCTTTACGCTGGGAACTCAATCTCCTCTACATACCTAGCTGACTTGGTAGAGTATGTAGCAGACAAAGATTTCTCAGTAAACGTGATTTCTAAATCAGGTACAACAACTGAACCAGCTATCGCTTTCCGTGTCTTCAAAGAACTCTTGGTTAAGAAATACGGTCAAGAAGAAGCCAACAAACGTATCTATGCAACAACTGACCGCCAAAAAGGTGCCGTTAAAGTTGAAGCAGATGCCAACGGTTGGGAAACATTTGTGGTTCCAGATGATATCGGTGGACGTTTCTCAGTCTTGACAGCAGTTGGTTTGCTTCCAATCGCTGCATCAGGTGCTGACATCAAAGCCCTTATGGAAGGTGCAAATGCAGCTCGTAAAGACTACACTTCAGACAAGATTGCTGAAAATGAAGCTTACCAATACGCAGCCGTTCGTAACATCCTTTATCGTAAAGGCTATGCAACTGAAATCTTGGTAAACTACGAGCCATCACTTCAGTACTTCTCAGAATGGTGGAAACAATTGGCTGGTGAATCAGAAGGGAAAGACCAAAAAGGTATCTACCCAACTTCAGCTAACTTCTCAACTGACTTGCACTCACTTGGTCAATTTATCCAAGAAGGAACTCGCATCATGTTTGAAACAGTTGTCCGTGTTGACAAACCACGCAAGAACGTGATTATCCCTAGCTTGGAAGAAGACCTTGACGGACTTGGTTACCTTCAAGGAAAAGACGTTGACTTTGTAAACAAAAAAGCGACTGACGGAGTTCTTCTTGCCCACACAGATGGTGACGTACCAAATATGTATGTGACTCTTCCAGAGCAAGATGCCTTCACTCTTGGCTATACCATCTACTTCTTCGAATTGGCCATCGCCCTTTCAGGTTACTTGAATGCCATCAACCCATTTGACCAACCAGGGGTTGAAGCCTACAAGAGAAATATGTTTGCTCTTCTTGGTAAACCAGGATTTGAAGAACTGAGCAAAGAATTGAATGCACGTTTGTAATACGAAACGCAGCCTCCCTTAGGGGAGGTTTTTTGATTGGAAAAATAATTTATGTTATAATATTGTAAAATTTGTCATTATTTTTCAATGTTTTCGCAATATGACAAATTGACAAAATGTATAAGGAGAAAACCATGTCAGATAAAGATGGACAAGGTCAAGTGCAAAGGGCTTGGCAAGAAAATCAAATTAGCCAGCCAATGCAAGGGAATTTCCAGCAGATTCAGCCGCAAGTATCGCCTGATAAGAAGGGAGATATCGGAAAAGTCATAGGACTTTCAGTTTTTGCTCTCATAATTGGTCTTTTGATTGGCAGCGGTTCAGCTTATTTTATCGGCAAGCAGGCACAGACAAATAAGGATATGCAAAGGATTAAACGTTTGAGTAAAGCTCAGGAAGAAGCCAAAGACAAGAGTGACAGCTTTACTACAGACGGGCAGTCGGTTCAGTTTAATTGGACATTGGAAGACTTGGGACGGTTGAGCTATACAAATGATGAGGGATTAGGTCTGACGGCTGATCAAATCATTGAAACTTATGGCTTGGCTAGTTCAGCAGAATATGATCGCAATCGTCTGTTACTCCGATGGGGCCCTTCTGTCAGGGACAAGGAGCAAAATATTTCTTTTCAATTTGATAAAGTTGACCAGAACTACTATCTGAGGCAAGTGGTAGTTGGAGATTCTTTTAAAGAATATAGAAAAGGGAAGGAAACGACAGATTGGAGCGTATTATCTCCCAAAGACCTTGAACGTTTGAAAAAAGGAGACAAGGAAACCGGTGAAGGAGGAACAGCTTTATCAGAGGTTCTGAAGAAGCATCCTGTTCCGTCAGAAATTGTCATCACAACCGAACGTGACGTAGATAATAAAATTATCTCTAACCGTCTGATTGCTGAGGTGACTTATAAAACAGAAGATGGTTATGAATACCTATTGTTTGTAGGCCAGCCAGATGGAAATTTCTTATATATAAAGTCAGAGGAAATGTAAGTTTTAGTTATTTAGTTTATCTTTTGTGACTGACTGCTTTCAAAGCATTTCGTTATTAAAAGAGAACTGATAAGACTATTGAAAAAAAACAAGAAAGAGGAAAGAAGATTGACAGAACAGCAAACACAGCATTCTTTTGAGCCTTCAAAGAATGCTCAGTCGCAAGAGGGATTCCCGCATCATTTTCAACCTCAGCAAGGCCATGTTTCAAGTCCGCAGGGACCAACTCCGCCTTTGACCAAGAATAAATCCTGGAAAGGAATCCTGATAGGCGGAGCCTTGCTCTCTCTTGGTCTTGGACTAATCGGAGGGGGAATCTGGGGCTATAGAATGGGAGTAGCGGATGTCATCAAAGGGGAATATCCTGTGCTGCATCCTTTGGCTGATGCCGGAGCATCAAAGAGAGATCAATCAAATCAGTACATTGACCCAGATATTACTGAGTTCAAGTGGGATATTGATAGTTTGTCAGAGTTACGGTTCAATACTATTCAGACAGATACGAATGGTACTTCTGTGGAAGATATTCTTGATAAATATGGCAAGGCTTTAAAAGAAGAAATCTCTCGTGACAGCCTTGATTTAGAATGGGGAACGCTTCAAGATTCTGATGATGAGGAGGAGGACTGGCCAATTTATTATACAGATCAAACTGCTTCTCTGGATTTTGAGAAGAAAAAAGATGGTTTCTATCTGGATAGCCTTCATATCTATAATATTCGCTTTGAAGGAAGCAAGCATAATGCTGAGGACGAAGCGATGGCGGCTGATTACTTTGAAAAATTGAAAAAGGCGATGCAAAGACTGGTAAGGATGGCATTTCCTATAAGGAAGTTTTTAAGGAATATGGCAGTCCGAGGAGTATCTATATTCGTGTAGATGAAGATTTCAGTGAGGATACTAGTCAAACAATTATGGAGGCGGCTTATGACGCTCCTAATGATGGTACTTATAGGTTGTTCTTCGTTCAGCAGGAGGATGGAAACTATCTTTTGTCCGCTACTGCCAATAAATAAAATAGAACTCAAATAATAAAAGGAGAAACAATGCCAGAACAAAATAAACCGCAGGAACAATCTTTAGAAGGATTGGCTCCGTACCCACAGCAAGTCCAGTCATCAGACTCAGGACAATTTGTAGCTAACTCAACAGAGGAGCAGCCTCTCCCAGTAGAAGGGGGCAGTCCTGAAATGCCGAATCCTAATCAAGATTTTGGTGTTCAGCAACCCATTTTTGATGCTCCTCAGCAGCAGATGCCTCAGCAGGATAATTGGGGAAATCCTGCTTTTCAAAAAGAAATTCCTCAGGGATTTAATCCAGCTGGTCAGAACTTTACCGGACCACAGCAAGCTGCAAACTTCGCTGGCCAGCCAAGCCCAGAGCCAAAGAAAAATAGTACGGGCAAGCTGATAGGATTTTTAGGAATAGGTCTGGCAGCGGGACTATTGCTAGGAGGTCTTGGTGGCTATTTCCTAAATAATTTTATGGGTGGGGGAAGTGTGCCAAGTCTGTCTCGAAAGGGACATCAAAGCGATGTTGCTTCTTTTGTGGCTCCATCAAAAGAGGATGTATATGAGTGGGAAGTGAAAGACCTTGAAAAGATGAGCATTGTTAGTGCGGATGATGAAGGATTGACCCCTGAACAAGTAGTCAAAGATTTTGGCTTGGCCAGCAGTGTGACGTTTCAGGAAGAAGGGCTCTCATTGTCTTGGTTACCTGACTCTAGTTATACCACTCTGACCTTTATGAAACACGAGGATGGCAGCTACCATCTTCAGGGTATGAGTATTATGCCCGGTAGTGACGACTATGATAAAAAGGTATCTGGCCAGATTACAGAGAACTTAAAGATGGGTGATGCGGAAACAGGCGAGGGCGGTTCTTCCTTTAAAGAAGTAATCAAGGAATACCCAGAATATCAACATATTTCAGTTTATGGGGATGGTGAATCAGAGCCGAAGATGCTTGTAAACTATGAAACCTCTTCAAATAAGGAGATAACTTTGACTTTTATCCGTCAGGAAAATGGACAGTACCTATTGAGTAATCTTTCTAAATAGAATAAATGAATAGGAGTTCTTGTCTCATAAGCTGGAAACTCTGAACGGTACGCAAAAGATCAAAATGACCATTGATGCTAACAGTGGGAACATTTTGAACGAAAGAATTAAATAATATCGTTGGTATATGGTTTGGAATTGCTTTGTTAGGCACGGACAAAAGTTCGTGTCTTTTTACAATCTGTATCTCATGTAGAGAGTCTTATAGGAGTTTTGCAATCCCCTTTTTTGTGTTATAATATTGTCTAATCAAGCTTCTTGGTTTACTTCAATTGTTCTTCAAGTTGTTGGAGATTGCGAAGATAAACAAACTAAAAGGCTAAATCATTCACGAATCGAGGGAAAAATCATGTCTGCTACTAAAATGAACGCTCAAGAAATTATCAAATTTATCGCTGATGCCAAGAAAAAAACTCCGGTCAAGGTAACCTTTGATGGAGAATTGCACGGTTCCATTCCTTGGTCTGTTGTGAAGTTAGGCAATGTTCTTTTTGGAGACTGGGAAGAAATTAAGCCGCTCCTAGCGAACTTAGAGGAGAATAAGACCTATGTCGTAGAGCAGGATGCCCGCAACTCAGCGGTGCCGCTTTTGGACAAGCGCGATATCAATGCCCGCATTGAGCCGGGCGCTATTATCCGTGACCAAGTTGAAATTGGTGATAATGCTGTCATCATGATGGGGGCAGTCATCAATATTGGTGCAGAAATTGGTGCTGGAACTATGATTGATATGGGTGCCATTCTGGGTGGCCGAGCTATTGTCGGCAAAAATAGTCATATTGGTGCTGGTGCTGTTCTGGCGGGGGTCATTGAGCCTGCTAGTGCTGAGCCAGTTCGGGTTGGAGACAATGTGCTGATTGGTGCCAATGCTGTTGTGATTGAAGGTGTACAAATTGGCAGTGGTTCCGTTGTTGCGGCTGGTGCGATTGTGACACAGGATGTTCCGAAAAACGTAGTGGTTGCTGGTGTTCCAGCACGAGTTATCAAGACCATTGACGAGAAGACCCAGCAGAAGACAGCTCTGGAAGACGCTCTGCGTACTCTTTAAAAATAGCATAAATTTGAATTGATTGGGTGCGGCCCGACACTTTGACTGGTCTGACAAGATTTTAAAGGAAAGAAAAATGCTTGATTATCTGAACATTCGCCGTGATTTACACCAGATACCAGAAATCGGTCTGGAAGAATACAAGACCCATGCCTACCTGATGCAGGTCATTGATGGCCTGACAGCTGGCCTAGACTTTGTGGAAATTCGAACTTGGCGGACGGGTATTTTGGTCTTTATCAAGGGAAGTTCACCGGATAAGACGATTGGCTGGCGGACAGATATTGATGGTCTGCCGATTGTGGAGGATACAGGACTGGACTTTGCCAGTACCCATGCAGGTCGGATGCATGCCTGTGGACACGACATGCATATGACGGTGGCTCTTGGCCTACTGGAGAAAGCTGTGAGCACTCAGCCCACCCATAATCTACTCTTTCTCTTTCAGCCTGCTGAGGAAAATGAAGCTGGCGGTATGCTCATGTATGAAGACGGTGCCTTTGGCGACTGGCTGCCAGATGAGTTTTACGGTCTCCATGTGCGACCAGACCTCAAGGTCGGCGATATTGCCACTAACAGAGGAACGCTTTTTGCTGGTACCTGTGAAGTCAAGCTGACCTTTAAGGGGAAGGGAGGCCATGCGGCCTTTCCTCATGAAGCCAATGATGCTTTGGTGGCGGCTAGCTACTTTATCACCCAGGTGCAGACCATTGTCAGCCGCAATGTCGATCCTATCGAGGGGGCGGTTGTGACCTTTGGTTCGCTCCATGCTGGCACGACCAACAATGTCATCGCAGAAACGGCCTTTTTGCATGGCACCATTCGGACTCTGACTCAGGAGATGAACATCTTGACTCAGAAGCGCTTACGGGAAATAGCAGAGGGCCTAGCCCAAAGTTTCGGTCTGGAATTGGACTTGGAGCTTAAACAAGGTGGCTACCTGCCTGTGGAAAATCATCCTGGCTTAGCAGACGAATTGATGGACTTTTTCCAGAAGGAAGAAGGAGTGGAGCTGATTGATATTGCGCCGGCTATGACAGGCGAGGATTTCGGTTATTTGCTCAGCAAGGTCAAGGGCGTCATGTTCTGGCTGGGAGTGGATAGTCCCTATGCCCTCCATCATCCCAAGATGACACCGGACGAGGCAGCACTGCTCTTTGCTATTGAAAAGATTGGGAAATTCCTAGATTATAAAATCAACGAAAGATAAGGAAAGGGTGGACGAGCTGCATGAAAAAAGAGCTGAGACAAACTGTACTGAACCAGATGAAGAAACTGTCAGGAAAAGAAAAAGAACAGGCAGATAGCTGGCTGACCCAGCACTTGCTCAGTTCAGCAGCTTATCAAAACGCTCAGGTTATCGCTACCTATCTTTCTATGCCGCATGAAGTCTCAACTGCATCCTTTATCAAGCAGGCTCAGTTGGACGGCAAGCGGGTTTTAGTGCCCAAAACCTATGGCCAGGGGCGGATGATATTTGTGGATTATGATGAAAGCCACCTGCAAAAAAGCTCTTTTGGTCTTATGGAGCCGATAAGTGAAGAGGCTGTGGACAAGACAGAAATTGATCTGATTCATGTGCCGGGTGTGGTTTTCAATTCTCAAGGCTTTCGGATTGGTTACGGCGGTGGCTACTATGACCGTTATCTGGCTGATTTTGCAGGAGCATCCATCAGCAGCATCTATAGTTTTCAACAGTCTGATTTTGAGCCTGATTATCACGATATAGCAGTAAAGGAAGTACTGATTTATGAACTACATCTATGATAAAAAATATCCTGTGACCAGTGTTTTGTTAATTCTAACAACACTTGTCTTTGTGGGGATGCTTATTTTACGTGGCTTTTCTTATGCTGAAGCACAAACTGTCTTTGAATTTGGAGCAATGTATTCTCCAACTATTATCATGAATCCCATTCAGATATGGCGTCTCTTTTCTGCTATCTTTGTGCATATTGGCTTGGAGCACTTTGTGGTAAATGTCATTACTCTTTATTTTATTGGACGGCAGGCAGAAGACATTTTTGGTTCGCGAAATTTCTTTCTGCTCTATATGATGTCTGGCCTGATGGGAAATATCTTTGTCTTCTTTTTCAGTCCAGCTGCTCTATCAGCAGGAGCTTCAACCGCCTTGTTTGGACTTTTTTCCTCTATCGTGACCCTGCAATATGTCGTTCGCGATAGCTACATTCAGCAGCTGGGACAGTCTTATATGACCTTGATTGTGGTCAATATCATCTTTAGTTTCATGCCTAGTATCAGTTTGGCGGGGCATTTAGGCGGTTTGATTGGTGGCATACTCTGTGCGGTCATTCTTCCTGTCAAAGGCTCAAGCAATGCTTTTAAACCAGTTCAGCGTTGGCTAGTCCTATTCGGTTATCTAGCCTTGGCTGCCCTTCTAATTTTTCTAGGCTTTCATCATTCTTTGATT
The DNA here is from genome assembly GCF_031142805.1 of Streptococcus sp. IsoGale022. Lineage (NCBI taxonomy): Bacteria > Bacillati > Bacillota > Bacilli > Lactobacillales > Streptococcaceae > Streptococcus > Streptococcus sp. IsoGale022. The sequence goes on from NZ_JAKZJI010000005.1 coordinate 107,638, forward strand.
TAATGAATCTTTAGAAAATAACTGATGAAATATCAAAAAAAGAGGTTGGGAACCTCTTTTTTATAGCTAAAATTTTATTTTCAAAGTTAGTTGTTTGAATCAATTATTTTTTACTTTGTTTTTTCTCTAGTTTATGACCCAAGTCAATGATATACTGCTTCAAGGAGTCTTTGACCTGCGGATGCTTGAGGGCGTAGTCGATAGAAGTCTTCATAAAGCCGAACTTGTCACCGACATCATAGCGATCGCCCTTGAATTCGCGAGCGAACACGCGCTGCGTCTTGTTAAGAGTATCAATCGCATCTGTCAGCTGAATCTCATTTCCAGCACCAGGAGCTTGATTTTCCAAGATTTCAAAAATTTCCGGTGTCAGCAGGTAGCGGCCGATGATAGCCAAATCACTCGGTGCGTCTTCAGGTTTTGGTTTTTCGACGAAGGTTTCCACGCTGTAGAGACCTTTGACACCTTCACCTTGAGGGGCAATCACACCATAAGAGGAAACTTCATCATGAGGGACCTGCATGACAGCGATGGTAGAAGCATGAGTAGCTTCGTAGTCATCAATCAATTGCTTGGTTAGCGGTACAGCCTTATCATTGGTGATATCCATGAGGTCATCACCAAGCATGACAACGAAAGGTTCGTTTCCTACGAAAGCCTTGGCCTGAAGGACAGCATCTCCCAGTCCGCGCGGATGGCTTTGACGGATGAAGTGCAGACCGATACCAGTGGTTTCATCGACCAATTTGAGCAAGTCGTCTTTACCCTTTTCTTTGAGGTTGTATTCCAATTCAAAGTTTGAGTCAAAGTGGTCTTCGATTGAGCGTTTTGACTTACCTGTGACAACCAGAATATCTTCAATTCCAGATTTGAGAGCTTCCTCAACGATGAACTGGATGGTTGGCTTGTCAACGATTGGCAACATTTCCTTGGCTAGTGCTTTGGTAGCTGGCAGGAAGCGGGTTCCTAGGCCAGCTGCAGGGATGACGGCTTTCTTAACTTTTGACATAATTATTTCCTTTCTATTAGAACGAAGTCCATTCGTTCTCAGCCTTAAATTCATTGTTCATGATTTCATAAATGGCATCTTTGATATTACAATTTTGATAAATAACCTTGTAAATCGCCTGTGTGATCGGCATATAAACATCCAGCTCTTGGGCCAGTTCATAGGCGGCCTTAGTGGTAGAAATTCCTTCGATAACCATGCCCATGTTGGCTTCAATATCAGCTAATTTCTCGCCACGTCCTAGAGCATTGCCGGCCCGCCAGTTGCGGGAGTGGACAGAAGTCCCTGTGACAATCAGGTCACCAACACCAGATAGGCCGCTGTAAGTCAGAGGATTGGCTCCTAACTTGACACCTAGACGCGTGATTTCAGCCAGACCGCGTGTAATGATGGCAGCCTTGGCATTGTCACCATAGCCTAATCCATGGAGAGCACCGGCTCCGACAGCGATGATGTTTTTCAGAGCGCCTGCAGTCTCCACTCCTATAACATCGGTATTAGTGTAGAGGCGGAAGTAGTGATTGCTGAAGAGCTCCTGCACATACTTAGCCGTTTCCAGGTCCTTGGAAGCAGCAGTAATCAGGGTAATATCGCGTACAATGGTTTCCTCAGCATGGCTGGGACCTGAGACAACGACAATCTCGCTGCGTAGCTCTGCAGGGATTTCTTCTTCTAGGATAGTTGAAATGCGTTCGTGAGTATTGGGTTCCAGCCCCTTGGAGGCGTGCATGATTTTCACCTTGTGGTCCAGAGCTTGAGCTACTTGTCTGGCTACCAGACGGGTTACCTTGGTCGGCACGACAAAAAGCACAGCATCCGCATCTTTTAAAGCTTCTTCCAAGTCATGATAGGCCTTGATGTTTTCGTCTAGTACAATATCTTTGAAATAGCGTTTATTGGTGTGTTCGTCGTTGATTTCGTTGATTTGCTCAGCGATATTTCCCCAAATACGAACCTGGTGTCCGTTGTCATTTAACACTTGTGATAAGGCCGTTCCCCAAGAACCAGGACCAATCACAGCAACTCGTTGTTTATCCATATCTTCTCCTTATGATGAAATTCCGAGTCTGAATTTAAATCAGTTTTAGAGTTCTATATCTCATTTTACCATATAATATAAGAAATTTCTTGCTTGACATTGTTTTTATCTGTGATATAATAAGGAAACTAAGTCAAATATGAAAAAAGTAGGAGGAAGCATGTTTTTTAAAAGTCTATTACGGTATAAATGGTATGCCCTGAGTTCGCTTTTGATGACCTCGCTGATGATTGCCAGCTCTCTTTTACTACCCTGGTTTTTAAAGCACATCTTAGATGCTCTGCAGGAGCAAAATAGCCAGACCATCTACAGTATGGGGGGGGGTGGCTGATTGGCATCGGTTTTGTCGGACTGGTGGCAGGAGGGATTAATGTGACCTTGGCGGCTTATATTGCCCAAGCTGTCTCATCAGATCTCCGCGAGGAGACTTTCCGCAAGATTCAGACCTTTTCTTATGCTAATATCGAGGAATTCAACTCCGGCAATCTAGTCGTGCGGATGACCAATGACATCAATCAGATTCAAAATGTGACTATGATGCTCTTTCAAATTCTTCTTCGCTTGCCCATCCTTTTTATTGGTTCAGTCATCCTGGCCATTGTGACCATGCCCTCTCTCTGGTGGATTATTTTCTTGCTAATCGTGCTCATAGCTGGTCTAACCGCTGTCATGATGGGGATGATGGGGCCTCGTTTTAAGAAATTCCAGACTCTTTTGGATAAAATCAATGCCATTGCCAAGGAAAATCTTCGTGGTGTGCGAGTGGTCAAGTCCTTCGTGCGGGAGGAAGACCAGTTTCATAAGTTCAGTCAGGTGTCTGATGAGCTGCTGTCAGAGAATCTCTATATTGGCTATGCTTTTTCAATCATTGAGCCAATGATGATGTTGGTCGGTTACAGCTCTGTTTACCTGGCTATCTGGACTCTATCTGGCATGATTCAGGCGGAGCCAGGGCTGGTTAGCTCTATCGCTTCTTTTATTGGTTATCTTAGCCAGATTATTTTCACTATCATTATGGTTGGTTTTTTGGGAAATGGCGTGACGAGGGGAATCATTTCTATCCGTCGGATCAAGGAAGTATTGGCGACGGAGTCGGCCATGGTTTTTCCAGACTCACCAGATGAAGAACTAGAAGGCAGCCTACGCTTTGAGCATGTGACTTTTTCCTATCCCAACGATGACGAGCCAATGCTAAAGGACATCAGCTTTGAGGTTGAGCCGGGGCAAATGATTGGTGTTGTCGGTGCGACAGGTGCTGGTAAATCTACCTTGGCCCAGCTGATTCCCCGTCTTTTTGACCCGCAGGAAGGTTCTGTCAAGATTGGCGGCTGGGATCTGCGAGAGCTTAGCCAGGGAACTCTTCGAAAAAATGTTTCTATCGTTCTGCAGCGGGCGATTCTATTTAGTGGGACCATTGCGGACAATCTCCGTCAGGGCAAGCTCAATGCTTCACTGCCTGAGATGGAGCGAGCGGCTCGTATTGCCCAAGCCAGTGAATTTATCAACCGTATGGAAGAGAGTTTTGATAGTGCAGTGGAGGAACGTGGCAGTAACTTCTCTGGAGGTCAGAAGCAGCGGATGTCCATTGCCAGAGGTGTTGTCAACAATCCCAATATTTTGATTTTAGATGATTCGACCTCAGCCTTGGATGCTAAGTCAGAAAAGCTGGTTCAAGAAGCCTTGAACAAAGAGCTACAAGGAACGACGACGATTATCATTGCTCAAAAGATTAGCTCCGTTGTTCATGCAGATAAGATTCTGGTCTTGGATCAGGGACGGCTGATTGGCCAAGGGACGCATGAGGAATTGGTCGCCACTAACGATGTTTACCGCGAAATTTACGAAACTCAGAAAGGAAAGGAGGACTAAGATGCGGACGATTGCATTTTTCTGGCAATATTTTAAGCGTTACAAATTATCCTTTGTCATTGTGCTCTTGATGATGGTAACAGCGACTGTTTTTCAGGTCCTTTTTCCGGTTTATGTCGGTCAGGCTGTTCAGCATTTGGTTGAGTTGGGCCGGGCTTTTGTGGAGAAGGGTGAGACTGATCAGATTCTGTTGACTTTTGGCAGCGTCATGGGCAGTGTATTGTTGTCCTTTGTCTGCCTGTCTGTTTCTAGCTTAATATACATGGTTTTAATGACCCGAGTTATTGCCCATTCGACCAATGAGATGCGCAAGGGCCTGTTTGGCAAGCTGTCCAAGATGACAGTTGCTTTCTTTGACCGCCATCAGGATGGAGACATTCTGTCGCGCTTTACCAGCGACTTGGACAATATCCTGCAAGCTCTAAACGAGAGCATGATTCAGGTTATGAGCAATGCCTTGCTTTATATGGGTCTAGTGATTATCATGTTTGTCCAAAATGCTAGATTAGCCTGGATAACGGTAGCTAGCACACCGGTTGCTTTTCTTCTTCTTCTAGTGGTCATTGTTAGGCTGGCTCGGAAATACACCAATCTTCAGCAAAAAGAAGTCGGCCGCCTCAATGCTTATATGGACGAGACCATTTCCGGTCAGAAAGCCGTTATCGTTCAGGGAATGCAGGGGGAGGTCATTAAAGGTTTTATTGAGCAGAATGACCGCGTACGCTCGGCAACCTTTAAAGGCAGGACTTTTTCAGGCCTTCTCTTCCCAATCATGAACGGGATGAATTTGATTAATACAGCTATTGTTATTTTTGTTGGTTCGGCTGTCTTGCTTAGCGACCCTAATGTTGAAACGGCTGTTGCAGTTGGCCTGATTACCACCTTTACTCAGTTTTCCCAGCAGTACTATCAGCCTATCATCCAGATTGCAGCCAGCTGGGGCAGTCTGCAGTTGGCCTTTACAGGGGCTGACCGGATTCAGGAGATGTTTGATGCGCCGGAGGAAGTCCGGCCAGAGAATGCACCTGCTTTCACAGAGCTTACAGACTCCGTTGAGATCAAGCATGTGGACTTCTCTTATGTAGAAGGCAAGCCTATTCTCAAAGACGTATCTATTTTAGCTCCTAAGGGCAAGATGACAGCTGTTGTTGGCCCTACTGGATCAGGTAAGACGACCATTATGAACCTGCTCAATCGCTTTTATGATGTGGATAATGGCAGCATTGAGTTTGACGGTCGCGATATTCGAGATTATGAGTTGGACAGTCTGCGGAGCCATGTGGGGATTGTCTTGCAGGATTCGGTGCTCTTTAGCGGTACGATTCGGGACAATATTCGCTTCGGTGTACCAGATGCCAGTCAGGAGATGGTCGAAACGGCTGCGCGTGCGACTCATATTCATGACTATATCGAAAGTCTGCCAGACAAATACGATACCCTGGTAGATGATGATCAGAATATTTTCTCAACTGGGCAGAAACAGCTGATTTCCATTGCTAGAACTCTGCTGACCGACCCGCAAGTCTTGATTTTAGATGAAGCGACTTCCAATGTCGATACGGTAACAGAGAGCAAGATTCAGCAGGCCATGGAAGCCGTTGTGGCTGGCCGGACTAGCTTTGTTATTGCTCACCGCCTCAAAACTATCCTAAATGCTGACCAGATTATCGTTCTCAAAGATGGAGAGGTTATCGAACAGGGCAATCATCACCAGCTCCTCAAACTCGGTGGCTTCTACTCGGAACTCTATCACAACCAGTTTGTGTTTGAGTAGAAAGTTGAGACATTTTTCCAAACTTTCGTTTGTGCTTATAGTACATTCGAGAGTTTTTTATTTGAGAGACATGCAGAGTCTTTGATAAAAAATTTTTATAAGCAGCTTAAAAAAAATCTATTGGACGCTTTTCAAAAGGCGTGGTAAGATATACTATATCAAAATAAGGGGGAATCACGGTATGTGCAGAACGATTGTTGGAATTTCAGCCAATCTTTGTCCAGTTGATGAAGCTGGAAAGAATATTCACACCTCTGTTTCACGCAAGTTTGTGGACGGCGTACGAATGGTTGGTGGCCTGCCGATGGTGATTCCTGTTGGAGATAAAAGTTTAGTTCAAGATTACGTAGAAACCATTGACAAGCTGATTTTGTCAGGCGGGCAAAATGTTCACCCACAGTTTTATGGGGAAGAGAAGACCATCGACAGTGATGACTACAATATTGTTCGCGATGAGTTTGAGTTGGCTCTCTTGGAAGAAGCCCTGCGCCAAAACAAGCCAGTTATGGCTATTTGCCGCGGTCTGCAGTTGGTAAATGTTGCTTTTGGCGGTACTCTTAATCAGCATATCGAAAATCACTGGCAGGGCTTGCCATTTGGTACTTCGCACTCCATTCGTACGGAGAAAGATAGCGTTGTGGAGCGCTTGTTTGGTCAGGCTAGCCAGATTAATTCGGTGCATCGCCAAAGTATCAAGGACTTGGCACCTAATTTTCGCGCGACAGCCTTTGATCCAAGAGATAATACCATCGAAGCGATTGAATCGGTTGACAATCATCGTATCATAGGCCTTCAATGGCATCCGGAGTTTTTAATAAACGAAGAAAAGGGCAATTTGGAGCTGTTTCAGTACCTCTTGCAAGAGCTGTAAAAAATTATTTCATTTTTTTAAGTTACTTTTAGGAAAATTTAAGATAAGTGTCCTATACTAAGATCATAAACAAAGACCTCCTAACTTTGTTTAGAAATCCTAAAACTTTTCTTTTTCATAATAATCTCCCTATAAGAACCGCCCAATTGGCGGTTTTTTTTGTTGAAAAGGCTGAGAAATCTAGATTTTCATCAATTTGATGTCTTTTATGTTATAATGAGTCACAAGTAGGCCGAGCGAATCGGTCGGTAGATGGAGGAGCAGAGATGTCAAGAGCGGAGCGAGTTATTTTAACAAATATGTGTATGGTTTATGATGAGGACCGCATTTTAGTACAAAATAAAGTAAATGATGATTGGACCGGCCTTTGCTTTCCAGGCGGCCATGTTGAAAATCATGAATCCTTTGTCAAATCAGTAATACGGGAAATCAAGGAGGAAACAGGTCTGACCATCTATGAGCCTAGGTTATGCGGTGTCAAGCAGTTTTATACCGAAAAGGATGAACGTTATGTCGTTTTTCTTTACAAAACCAATCGTTTTGAAGGAGAGCTGGTCTCGTCCGACGAAGGAGAAGTGTTCTGGATTAAACGCGAGGATCTTGATCACCACTCGCTGGCCTTGAGCTTTAAAGAAATGTATCAAGTTTTCACATCAGATTTGACGGAGCAGTTTACCTATCTGGATAATGGAGAGATCATCAGAAATCTATACTAGGGAGAACCGCCCAATTGGCGGTTTTTTTGCTTGTTTTTTACGAATTTAGTATAATAGGGACAGCAAAAATAGAAAAGAGAAATGCATGAAAATTCGCGGATTCGAGCTGGTTTCCAGCTTTACAAATGAAGATTTGCTGCCTAAGAGAGAGACGGCTCACGCAGCTGGCTACGATTTGAAAGTGGCAGAGCGCACCCCTATTGCGCCAGGGGAGATTAAGCTGGTTCCGACTGGTGTCAAGGCCTATATGCAGCCGGGTGAGGTGCTTTATCTTTACGACCGCTCATCCAATCCTCGTAAAAAAGGCTTGGTCTTGATTAACTCCGTTGGGGTCATTGACGGCGACTACTATGGCAATTCTGGAAACGAAGGCCATATCTTTGCCCAGATGAAAAACATCACGGATCAGGAAGTGATCCTCGAAGTTGGGGAACGTGTGGTGCAGGCTGTCTTTGCACCGTTTCTGATTGCTGATGGAGATGAGGCAGAAGGTGTGCGGATCGGCGGATTTGGTTCGACAGGGAAATAGAGAAAGAAAATGGCAGACTATTTATTAGTTGTAGATATGCAGTCAGATTATGTTGCTGCAGAAAAAGCATATGATAATGAAGCACTGACTGCGGCTGTCAATGACAAAATAGCTAGTTATCCCAGCGACCGGGTTATCTATATTCTCAACCGTTTTTTCTGGGAGAGAAAAGAAAGGAAGAAGAAATTTGCGACCGACTTGAAGGTTATATCTTCTCGCATCTTTGAGAAGCGTCGGGCTTCTTGCTTTACTAATCCGGATTTAAAAGAGTTTTTAGAGGGAACTGGTGCTAAAAGTTAAGAATTTATAGGGGGAGACGGCAATGGCTGTGTCAAGGCTTCCGTTTTGGCAGCTATCAAGGAGAATTATCAGGTTTCCGTCGATTTGTCCGCTGTCGGAGTTGCCAACCAGAAGAAATTCTCTAAAACACTGAAGCAATGGCAAGATTGCGGAATCAAGATTAGATAGCTTTATGAGGACATTAATATGAAAATCATTTTTATCCGCCACGGAGAGCCAAATTATTCACTTTTGGAAGAGGCTGGTTACACTGGCTTTGGAATAGATTTGGCTCCTTTGTCAGTTGCTGGTCGCCAGATGGCGACAGAGGCCGCTGCTAATCCTCTGTTAGAACAGGCGGAAATTTTGATCTCCTCTTCTATGACGCGGGCTTTGGAGACGGCCTCCTATTTGATTCGAGACCGCCAACTGCCGCTTTTTGTGGAGCCTTTGCTGCATGAATGGCAGGTATATGAGAGTGGGACAGAAAAGTTTGAGCAGGCTCGGGAGTTGTTTTTTGAAAATAATGGTTGTCTTCCTGCAAGAAGTCCTGTCCAGTATGAGACTGCTGAGGAGATGAAAGTCCGCTTTTTCCGTGCCTTAAGCAAATACAGAGACTACGAGACGGTAGCTCTTGTAGCCCATCGCATGCTCATCCGCCAGTTTGTGCCAGATGAAACTATTGATTTCTGCCAGTTTATTGAATATGAACTGAAGTTTTAATTTTTCGTCGTAAAAAGAATCTTAACAAAAGGATTTAGAGATAGAAGAAAATATGAAAGAATTTAAGAACAAGGACTATGCAACAGAAATTCGTCAGAAAATTCCAGGCTATGATGTGATGCTAGATGTGATTTTCCGAGGAGTATTGCTTAGGTTAGCACCCAGTTTAAAAGTCGATAAGGTGTTAGCTTTAGCAAGCCAGACGGATGAGTTGAATGGTTTGGCATCCTTATTTCCTAAGGCTGGATTGACGGTAGTAGAGCCAGGTGAGGCGATGCTGCAAGAGCTTAAAAGACAGGTTCATCTGCCTCAAGCGGAGTATCTTAATTGTCGATTTGAAGAAGCAGTGCTACCTTCTGCTTATCAGATTTGTTCTTGCTTGCTAGTATTGCAGTTTGTTGAAAATACCAGCTTTTTTCTTCGAAAAATTTATGACTCTTTAAGTGAAGGTGGCCTTCTGATTCTTAGCTTTTTTTCCAACCAGCAACTGGGCTATTGGAAAACACTTGCTTCTGAATTGGGAGCCAATCAGCAACAAATTCAGCGTACTTATAAGAATCAAGCTAGTTTGATGAATTCCCTCTCGCCTCAAGAAGTTGCAAACCTACTAGAAGAGGCTGGCTTTACTAATATAGAGCAAGTGTGTCAGGTCTTATCTACTTTTGTTTGGATTATTAGAAAATAAGGAGAATCACCATCGCTAAGAAAAAAACGACCTTTGTCTGTCAAAATTGTGAATATCATTCGCCCAAGTACTTAGGGCGCTGTCCCAACTGCGGCTCTTGGTCTTCCTTTGTTGAAGAAGTAGAAGCTGTAGAGGTCAAGCATGCCCGTGTTTCCTTGACGGGCGAAAAGACCCGGCCCATGAAGCTGGCTGAGGTCACTTCGATTGATGTCAACCGTACCAAGACAGAAATGGACGAGTTCAATCGTGTCTTGGGGGGCGGTGTAGTGCCTGGCAGTCTGGTCCTGATTGGCGGGGATCCTGGTATCGGGAAGTCCACCCTGCTTCTACAGGTATCCACCCAGCTTTCTCATCAGGGCACCGTCCTTTATGTCAGTGGGGAGGAATCAGCTGAGCAGATTAAACTGCGGGCGGAACGCCTCGGTGATATTGACAGTGAATTTTATCTCTATGCTGAGACCAATATGCAAAATATCCGCACGGAGATTGAGAAAATCAAACCAGATTTTCTGATTATTGACTCCATTCAGACGGTTATGTCGCCGGAAATTTCCAGTGTTCAAGGCTCTGTCTCTCAGGTTCGTGAGGTGACTGCTGAGCTCATGCAGCTGGCCAAGACCAATAATATCGCGACCTTTATCGTTGGTCACATGACCAAGGAAGGGACCTTGGCTGGCCCTCGAACGCTAGAGCACATGGTGGATACCGTGCTTTATTTTGAGGGCGAACGTCAGCACACTTTCCGTATCTTGAGAGCAGTCAAGAACCGCTTTGGCTCGACCAATGAGATTGGCATTTTTGAAATGCAATCTGGTGGGCTAGTTGAGGTTATCAACCCCAGTGAAGTCTTTCTGGAGGAACGGCTGGACGGCGCGACAGGCTCTTCCATCGTTGTAACCATGGAAGGAACGCGGCCGATTTTAGCAGAGGTACAGGCTTTGGTGACACCGACCATGTTCGGCAATGCCAAGCGAACCACGACTGGTCTAGACTTTAACCGAGCCAGCCTCATCATGGCAGTTCTGGAAAAGAGGGCAGGACTCCTCCTGCAAAATCAAGATGCCTACCTCAAGTCAGCTGGCGGCGTCAAGCTAGATGAGCCAGCGATTGATTTGGCAGTAGCAGTAGCCATTGCTTCCAGCTACAAAGATCTTCCTACCAATCCTCAAGAGTGCTTTATCGGCGAAATTGGCCTGACTGGTGAAATCCGTCGGGTTAATCGCATCGAGCAGCGCATCAACGAAGCAGCAAAGCTAGGCTTCACCAAAGTCTATGCTCCTAAAAACTCTCTGAACGGTCTCAAAGTTCCAGACAATATCCAAGTCATCGGTGTGACGACGATTGGGGAAGTCTTAAAGAAAGTATTTTCCTGATTTAACAGTATTGCGAAAAGTTATTGCGCGTGCTATAATATTGCTAGAAAAAATTAGGATTTGTCTGGAAAGCTCCTATAAGTCGCTTTTCTAGACTTTTTAGGAGGATAATCAACCATGGTAGATCATCGTATGAATGTTTCTATTACCAATAATGCTCAATTTCCCTTGGCGGAGATTGCCTTAGATGTATCAGAGTCTGTTCGTATTCAGACTGGGAGCATGATATACCACACTCCCAACGTTGTCCTGAATGCTAAAGTGAATGCAGAGTCTCAATCAATCTTTGGCAAGGCAATCCAAGCTGTGGGCCGTTCTATGGCTTCTGGCGAAGGAGTGTTTATCACTGAAGCAACTGCTCAATCAAATAACGGTCGTCTAGCCTTAGCGCCTAATGTACCTGGTCAGATTGTTGCTCTGGAACTAGGCGAAAAGCAATACCGCCTTAATGATGGAGCTTTTCTGGCTATGGATGGTTCTGCCTCTTATACTTTGGAGAGACAGTCGGTAGGTCGAGCTCTCTTTGGTGGCCAAGGAGGCTTTTATGTGATGAGTACCCAAGGTCAGGGGACACTCTTGGTAAATTCCTTTGGCTCGATTCAAAAGGTTGAGCTACATAATGATAGGATAACGATTGACAATGCTCACGTAGTAGCATGGAGTCGAGAGCTAGAATATGATATTCATTTAGAAAATGGTTTCTGGCAGTCTATGGGGACTGGCGAAGGAGTAGTCAATACCTTTCATGGAACTGGGGAAATTTACATCCAAAGTCTCAATATTGAAACCTTTGCTAATGTTCTTCGCCCACATCTACATATTGACAATTCTTGAAAATTTCTAGAAGAGACTAAGGCAGTCTCTTCTTTTTTGGATTCTTCAGTTTTCCTTTGTTCAAAATGTAGGAAAATGTTATAATCAAGTCATAATAAGAAGGAGGCATTTCTTATGCGATTTTCTATGGACAGCAATATGCAGTTTCCTTTGGTTGAGTTGTCGCTCAATCAAGGAGAAACAGTCTTTATCCAGCGTGGCAGCATGGTCTACCACACGCCAAATGTGACCCTGAATACCCAGCTCAATGCTAGCGGTTCTGGCTTAGGACGTTTTGTCAAGGCTGTGGGACGTTCGATGGTTTCTGGCGAAAGTACCTTTATTACCCAAGCGGTTGCCCAGTCTGACAATGGTTACCTTGCTTTGGCACCAGATTCTCCTGGGCAAGTCATTCCTCTTCAGCTAGGCGAAAAGCAATACCGGCTCAATGACGGTGCCTTTCTTGCCCTTGATGGTACAGCTTACTATACCATGGAGCGCCAGTCTGTTGGAAAAGCACTATTCGGCGGCCAAGGTGGTCTCTTCGTTATGACGACCCAAGGACAGGGCACTCTTTTGGCTAATGCCTTTGGTTCTATTAAGAAAATTGAGCTTCATAACCAAGAAGTGACAATCGACAATGCCCATGTAGTAGCTTGGAGCCAATCTTTGAACTATAACATCCATCTGGAAAATGGCTTCTGGCAGTCTATCGGAACAGGTGAAGGAGTGGTCAACACCTTCCAAGGTACTGGTGAAGTCTATGTGCAAAGTCTCAATCTTCAAACCTTTGCAGGCTCACTCAGCAAGTTTATTCCAAGAAGCTCATAAGAAATAAAACTAGGACAGAAGATTAGGCTAGATGCTGGATTTATCTGTCCTATTTTTTTATAACAAAGCCGGCAGCTGACAAATAACAGAAAAGATGGTAAGATAATATAAAATTCTTTGAATATCAAAGTACCAGTAAGGGGAAAGAATGTCATATTTTGAAAATTTTATGAAGGCCAATCAAGCTTATGTTGATTTGCATGGGACAGCGCATTTGCCGATCAAGCCCAAGACCAAGGTAGCCATTGTGACCTGCATGGACTCTCGGCTCCACGTAGCCCAGGCTCTGGGACTAGCACTAGGAGACGCCCATATCTTGCGCAATGCTGGCGGTCGGGTGACGGAGGACATGATTCGCTCGCTGGTTATTTCGCAGCAGCAGCTAGGAACGCGGGAAATCGTAGTTTTGCATCATACAGACTGCGGAGCACAGACCTTTAAGAATGAAGATTTTACGGCCTATCTTCATAAAGAGCTAGGTGTCGATGTCAGCAATCAGGACTTTTTGCCCTTTACAGATGTAGAGGAAAGTGTGCGCGAGGATATGGCCTTGTTGCGACGGTCACCGCTGATTCCAGCTGATGTAGAAATCTCTGGAGCGGTTTACGATGTAGATACTGGCCGGATGACAGTTGTTGAGGAATAGTTAGGAAGTCAATTTCTTTGTCTGCGCATCGGCATTGAAATTGGCTCCTTTTTTATGTTAAAATAGAGAAACGATTTTAATTAGTTAGGACAATGTTATGATTCTTTCCATTATTTCTCAGGGATTGGTTTGGGCCGTCCTAGGTCTAGGTATTTTTATGACCTTCCGGATTCTGGGCTTTCCTGATATGACGACAGAAGGCTCCTTCCCCTTAGGCGGAGCGGTGGCTGTTACCTTGATTACCAAGGGAGTCAATCCTTTTCTAGCAACAGCAGCAGCCGTTTTAGCGGGCTGTGCAGCGGGTGCAGTGACAGGTCTGCTTTATACCAAGGGGAAAATCCCGACTCTGCTTTCTGGGATTTTGGTCATGACCTCCTGCCACTCTATCATGCTAATGCTGATGGGCCGTGCCAATCTGGGGCTTTTAGGCAGCAGTAAGATTCAGGATGTTCTGCCCTTTTCAGGAGAAGTCAATGACCTCTTGACTGGTTTGATTTTTGTCAGTTTGGTGATTGCTGCCCTGCTCTTTTTCTTGGATACTAAGCTAGGGCAGGCCTATATCGCGACCGGAGATAATCCGGATATGGCTCGCAGTTTTGGTATCAATACCGGCCGTATGGAGTTGATGGGACTGATTCTGTCAAATGGCTTGATTGCTCTGGCTGGGGCGCTGATTGCCCAGCAGGAAGGCTATGCAGATGTTTCCCGCGGGATTGGAGTAATCGTTGTCGGTCTGGCCAGCCTTATCATCGGCGAGGTGCTCTTCCAGAGTCTGACCTTGGCAGAGCGTCTGATTACCATTGTAGTTGGTGCGATTGCCTATCAGTTCTTGATCTGGGGCGTCATTGCTCTCGGCTTTAATACCAACTATCTCCGTCTTTACAGCGCGGTGATTCTGGCCTTCTGTCTCATGATTCCAACCCTGAAAAATAAATTCTTTAAAGGAGCCAAGTTAAGCAAATGACAGCGATTGTAGAATTAAGAAATGCAACCAAGCTTGTAAAGAGCGGCTTTGATGAAGAAAAAATCATCCTAAATGATGTTTCTTTAGACATTCACGAGCATGATTTTATTACGATTTTAGGCGGAAACGGTGCAGGAAAGTCAACCCTGTTCAATGTCATTGCCGGAACTCTCCCTCTGACCAGCGGCAGCATTCATATCTTGGGTGAAAATGTCACTCATTTTTCACCAGAAAAGCGGGCCAAGTACCTGTCCCGTGTCTTTCAAGATCCTAAGATGGGGACGGCTCCGCGCATGACTGTGGCGGAAAATCTCCTCATCGCCAAGTTCCGCGGAGAAAAGCGTGGCTTGGTGCCCCGTGGGCTCAACAGTTACAGGGAAGAGTTTCAGGCGACGATTGAGAAAATCGGTAATGGCCTGGACAAGCATCTGGATACACCAATTGAATTTCTTTCTGGAGGGCAAAGACAGGCCTTGAGTCTGCTCATGGCAACGCTCAAGCGTCCAGAGCTTTTGCTTCTGGATGAGCATACTGCGGCGCTGGATCCCAAGACCAGTGTAGCCTTGATGGAGCTGACCAATGAATTTGTCAATCGTGACCGCCTCACAGCTCTTATGATTACCCATCACATGGAGGATGCCCTCAAATACGGTAACCGACTAATCGTTATGAAAGATGGTCAGATTATTCAGGACTTAAACAAAGATGAGAAAGCCAAGATGACCATCGCAGACTACTATGGCTTGTTTGAATAGGCTTGCTCAGAGTTTTGTAAAAATAAGAGAAAGAATACGTACTAAATAATGTACTGCTCCCACAAAGTTAGACAAATAATAATCAAAAGGATCTAGTTCTCTGTTAAATAGGACTATGTCCTTTTGCTTCAAATTACCCTCATAGATGAATAAAAACCGCTAAATTGTACTGACCCCAAAAAGTTAGACAAAAAATATTAGTGAAAGGATTTAGTTCTGTACTGCAC
>NZ_JAKZJI010000050.1:0-306 GCF_031142805.1 Streptococcus sp. IsoGale022
GGCGGACGTACTTGCGGATACAGATGCACTCGTTGACGCTGACGTGCTGGCACTTACAGACGCGCTCGTTGAAGCTGACGTGCTGGCACTTACGGATGCACTGGTTGAGGCGGATGTACTTGCACTTACTGAGGCGCTAGTTGAGGCGGATGTACTTGCACTTGTAGATGCACTCGTTGACGCTGACGTGCTGGCACTTACAGACGCGCTCGTTGACGCTGACGTGCTGGCACTTACAGACGCGCTCGTTGAAGCTGACGTACTTGCGGATACTGATGCACTCATCGACGCTGATTCACTTGCGGA
>NZ_JAKZJI010000006.1:0-104272 GCF_031142805.1 Streptococcus sp. IsoGale022
ACTGATTTTGGTTAGCCTAGTCAATCTAGCAGGTCTCGTCATAGTTGCCGTTTCGGGGAAGTACATGCCCGATTATCGCTGGCAAGCCATTCTCTTTGCCCTGCTTGCACTGATTTTCTTAGTCAATGCTGGGTTGCCAATCTTTCTGCGTTCAAAATTCCAAGTGAGCAAGGGTCGAAAAATCTTGACCTACTTGACCAGCAGCGCTTCACTTATCGTCGTTCTCAATATCCTTTATTGGAGCCTTTACCAGTGGTGGGCTTTATAAATAACAGAAAGGAGCATTTCACATGCAGACTTCCATTTCAACTTCAACTATTAAAAAATTTCTCATCTGGGCTTATGGCATAGGTTGGTTTCTTATGATCTTCTTATGTTATTTCTCTCAGCAAAAACAAAACGTCATAGCCTCGGTCTTCTCTATTTCCGCTATGTTTGCGCCGAGTATCGCGGCTCTTATTTCCAAAGCTCCCATTAAAGAGGCCGGTTGGCGACCTAATCTGAGCAAAAAGTGGAAGTCCTATGCTGCAGTCTGGCTCTGGATTGCCTTTTATGCTATCTTTGGTGCGGTAGTTTATTTTAGCATTTTTCCCCAGCACTTTTCACTAGCCTTTAGCCTGCTTGCTAAAAGCATTGGAACTAGCAATCCAGCTCTAGTTCAATCCACGGTTTGGCAGTATGTCTTTAATTTTCTAACGTGGATAAATTTACTTTGTATCATTCCAGCTTTAGGTGAAGAGTTAGGCTGGCGGGGTGTGCTTTATCCTTATCTTAAGGAGCGCTACGGTCGGACGAAGGGTCGCTTTATCGGTGGTCTGATTTGGGCTTCGTGGCATTTACCTATGTTACTGTTTGCGGACAAATTATCACTAGACACCATTCTCTATATCTTTCCTTACTATATTATGGCGATTACTATGGGCTTCTTGTTAGATATTTATTATGTAAAAAGCAAAACCATTTGGTTGCCTGCTTTTGGTCACTCCACTATTGATACACTTGGCCCCCTGACTTCTTTGTTGGTCGCAGGAAATGTCAAACCTCTTGCCTATCTCGGGCCTGGAGCCAATGGGCTATTTGTAGGCTTACTAGCCATTGTAGTGGTTACTTGGCTAACCAAGCGGGAGGCGAAAGAAAACTAGAATTGAAAAAAGAAAGGAGCATTTTATATGCAAAACACAATTTCAACTTCAACCATTAAAAGGTTTCTAGCTTGGGCGTTTGGGCTCGCTTGGCCAGGTATGCTAGCCATAGCTTACTTTTATGCGAACAATCAGAAACTTGTCGGTAACATTTTATCCGCAAGTGTGGTAATGTTCGCCCCTATGGTGGCTGCTTTTTTGGCTAAAGCTCCTGTCAAGTCTATCGGCTGGAAATTGAAGCTCGCCAGTAAATGGCGCGATTACCTAGCCTGCTGGTTCGCCATTTGTAGCATTATACTTGGCGGCGCACTTGTCTATTTTGCTGTCTTTCCGCAGCATTTGGCTTTTGCCCTGAACCCACAAGTCGCCCTTCAAATTTTAATGATTTTTACGGTCTTAACTCTAGTCGTCAGTCTTTCTGGCTTGGGCGAGGAAGTCGGCTGGCGGGGTATTCTCTATCCTTATTTGAAAGAGCGCTACGGACGGACTAAGGGACGCATCATTGGTGGTCTCATCTGGGCTATTTGGCATTTTCCTGTCAATATGATTGGAGCAGGGACGCTGGGTGAGCGTTTCTTAAATTTAATTCCCTATTATATCATGGCTATTTCTTTTGGGATTATCCTTGATATTTACTATGTACGTAGCAAAACCATTTGGCTGCCAGCCTTTGGACATGGGGTCATTGATGCCGTTGCCATGATAACTACCGTTTTCACTGTTAGTGGGGTAGAAACGTTTAAATTCCTTGGTCCTAGTCCAACTGGACTTTTTGGTGCTCTCATTGCTCTTATCATTGCCGTTTGGCTGACCAAGCGTGAAGCGAGAGAAAGTCAGCAGGGGATTTCTTAATATTTTTTAGGTGATTTTTCTACCACTTACTAGCGCAATCTAACCACTTACCAAAAAGAGATTGATTTGGTGTACTTCTTTTGTTAGGATAAGGGTGTAGGGGAAAATACACCTTAAGGAGGTCACACATGACACATACTTATCAAAAGACAGCCCATCGCTCTAGTCTGGAAATCTTGCAAGAAGAAGCAGGGGCAAAAAATTGGTGGCTGAGCCTGCCGCTGGCTTTTCTTGCGATTGCTGCGGGAAGCCTCATCAGCGGAGCTTTGTCCCAATGGCTCTTGCTGCCGAGCATGACGGACGCCAATCGCTTACTGATAGGCATCGTTTCTTTATCCGTCTTTTTAGGTAGCAGTTTACTCATCATTCTCTTCGTCGCTAAATTTTGGGAGCGGCGCAGCCTTGCCAGTTTTGGACTTTGGAAGGAAAAATTAGGGTTCAATCTGCTGCTTGGTACAGCACTGGGTTTCTTCTTAGTCCTTCTGGCTGTGGGCTTCAATCTGCTCGGCGGACAGCTCCACATTCAAGTCGAAAAGCAGTTCAATCTAGGAATTTGGCTCTTTTTCCTGGTCAATTTCTTCTTTCAGGCGCTGGCTGAAGAGATGATTTACCGCGGCTTTGTCATGAACAAACTCCGCACCAAGCTGGACTTGCTACCGGCTGTCCTGCTCAACTCCCTACTCTTTGCGGTTATCCACATTTTTAAAGGTGGAACGCCCGTCCTTTATATCCTCAATGTCTTTCTGACCGGGATTTTCCTTTCCCTCCTTTTTGCACTGACGGACAATCTCTGGCTGGTCATAGCGCTGCATGCGGCTAATAACATGATTTATCTAGGTGTCTTTGGAGTGATTGGGACGGGCAACAATCTCCAGCACGGTAGTTTCTTACAGACGACTTTGACCAGTCAAGCCAACAGTTTCTTAGCAGGAACGCCAAGCGAACCTCTATCAGGCGGGCTGATAGCAGTCATCGTTATGGCGCTGGCTGCTCTTCTCACCGCCTATCTAGCCAAGAAAAAGCAAGTGTTTAGCTAAGCCCTCCTTGTCTTTTATCCTCAAAAACAGTATAATGGAGAAAAGAATTTGAAAGTTCTCTAAATAGTTTTAGGAGGATTGCTGGCAGAAAATCTTGTCCGTTTGAGTAGCGCCTTGCTTACATTTGTAGGAGCCATGACTTATCTAGAGCTAGTTGCTTTGTTTGTCCTTAGCTAGAAATCAATTTTAAGAGGTATCAAAATTGGGAATTAGTGAAACCATGAAAGCCCTAGCTGATCCAGTTCGGCGGGAAATATTAGAAATATTAAAAAAAGGTCCTAAGTCGGCTGGTGAAATCGCTCAAGTCTTCGATTTGACGGGAGCGACGGTATCCTACCATTTGTCCCAGTTGAAAAAAGCGGGGCTCATCTATGAAGAACGGCAGAAAAATTACATTTACTACCATTTAGATGCTACGGTTTTTGAGGAAATTTTGGTCTGGATTGCCGCGCTAGGAGGGAAAAATAATGAAAACGAAACTGAGAAATAACCTTAGGGAATTGCTGCTGACTTTCTTGGTTATTTGGCTGCCACTTGCTTATGCCTTATGGATTTATCCTAGTTTGCCAGAGAATATTAGGATCAATTTCACGTCGCCGATTAGCCCGACATTTAAGTATGTACCCAAATTTCTCTTTATCTGGGGTCTGCCAATCTTTATGACTTTGGCACAGCTGATTGTTTATGGGGCAACGGCTTACCGAGAAATCACCAAGCCAGCTTTTGCCCGCTTCGTCCTTTGGATTGTTCCCTTGACCCATATCATTGTCTATCTTTCTATTTTGTTCTATGCTCTCGATTCTCACTTCAATGTTAATAAGATTGCCTTGATTTTTTCAGGCTTGATGTTTATGATTTCTGGGAATTATATGCCCAAGAAAGTGGTGGTGGAAGAAAAACCAGCGCCGCGTTGGCTAGCCTACCTCTTTATCCTAGTCGGATTGACAGCCGTACTAGTGGGACTTTTTCTTTTGTAAATCAAGTGAAAACAAAGTGCACAGATTGTGCGCTTTTGTTTAGTCTCATTCTGGCTCTTTGTCAACTGTAGTGGGTTGATGAGAAGTTATAATCTGGAGAGGACTAAATCAGTCCTCTCCTTTTTGATGTTCAAAGCGATGATTTCTTTATGAGTTCCAGCATCTAGAACATCCAAGATTATGGTGTTAGGGTCTTTTATTCCCAGTAAGTTTGTGATAAAATTGAACTGTTCCATAAGAGTCTTTCTAATGATGGTTTTGTCGCTTTTCATTATAGGTCTTATGGGACTTTTTTTCTACAACAAATAGGCTCCATCATTCCTACAGTGGTTTTACCCACTACAGAAATTATAGAGCTATGAAAATCTGGGCGTATTTTTTTATTGCAGTAGAGCTTGATGAATTTTAGATTGAAATCTATTTAGAAAAAAATCAAAATAGATTTGACAGAAAGAAAGGAAAGGTGTATAATCCATTTAGAAAAAAACCTAAACAGTTCAGGAGAAAAACGATGATTTCCATTCATATCTTGATTGCCATGCTGCTGATTTTAGGGGCAGTTCTTGTTCCTTTGCTTTATTTTAAAAAGACCAAGCACATTTCTCTATTAGTCTTTCTTTTAGGGGGAGTCGGTTTTTATTTATCGAGTCAAGTTCTGGAAAATATTTTGCACCGTATCGTTTTACAGCCTCAGGCTGATGGAACTATCGCTTTGAAGACGGAAAATCCCTGGCTATATGTTCTTTATGGTATTGCTGCGGCAGCTATCTTTGAAGAAACAGCCCGCTGGGTCATCTTTTACTGGCTGCAGAAGAAGCGCCCACTGACCTTTAGGGATGGTGTGGCCTATGGCTTGGGTCATGGTGGTATTGAGGCTTTGTTTGTTGGTATTGTCAGTCTCTTAAACTTTTGGGTTATAGCCCAAGTAGTGACTCAGGGGAATGCTCAGACGCTGGCTCAAATTCCTCAAGCAATTATTGACAATGTCCGTTCCATGAACGCTGGCAGCATCTATCTTTTGGCTTTTGAACGGATCTTGGCTATTCTCATTCAAATCCTTCTGACCTTCTGGGTTTGGAAGGCGGTCAAGGAGAAGGCTCCAGTGTATTTTATAGCTGCTCTGGGACTTCACGCCCTGATTGACTTAGCGCCTGCTCTGGCTCAGGTAGGCTTTCTTCCGCCACTGGCTGTTGAGGCTTTGCTCTTAGTAGAAGTAGTGGCACTAGTCTTTCTGACCAAGAAAATTTTGAAAGTTTACCTGAAAGAAAGGTTCAATCATGGGGATCAGTCAAACGCTTAAAGCCCTAGCTGACCCAGTTCGGAGGGATATTCTGGAAATGCTCAAGCATGGTCCGAAGTCTGCAGGGGAAATTGCTCAAGCTTTTGAACTGACCCCTGCGACGGTATCCTACCACCTCTCTCAGCTAAAGAAAGCCGGTCTGCTCATAGAAGAAAAGCAGAAGAACTTTATATATTACAGCTTAGATGTCACGGTTTTTGAAGAAATTCTTATCTGGTTTCAATCTCTTGGAGGAGGAAACAAAAATGAAAAAAAATAGTTTACAAGAATTAGGCTGGGCACTTGGCGTCATGCTCTTGCCAGTTTTATATGCCATCTGGGTCTATCAAAAATTACCAGAAAACCTAGCTATTCACCTTGACTTGTCTGGAAAAGGCGACTCCTTTTTACCTAAGTTTTTAGTAGTTTCGGCTTTTCCAATTGTCATGATGCTGCTAGAAGTTATGATTTATTGGTCTACTGTTGCTAAAGATATCTTAAATCCCACTTTTAAACACCTTATTCGCTGGATATTTCCTTTTACCTTTGTTTCGCTGTATCTAGCTACCATTTATCGGGGCTTAAATGAGAGTTTTGATGTGCGTAAAATAGCAACTATGCTAGTTGCTTTGGTTTTCATAATTGTAGGCAATTACTTGCCCAAAAAAGTACAAGCTGACAGAAATTCCATGAATAGAAAATGGGCACACCTCTTTGTTTTGTTAGGATTTCTTACTTTTATAGTCAGCATTTTCTATTTGTAAGCGGATTTATGCTATAATGGTATCAAGTATCAAATAAAAGGGTTATCATGATTACCAAGGAGCATTATCAATTTATCCGGCAGCACCCTGCCTTTGTCAATCTGCCAGTGGAGCTTTTCGATAAATTAGCAGTGGAGATTCAGTATCGCAAGATTCCAAAAGGGCAAATTATCTTTTTTGCAGGAGACCGGCGTGAGCGCCTTTTTCTCTTGTCTCAAGGCTATGTTCGGATTGAGCAGTATGATTCGACAGACACATTTTCTTATATGGATTATGTCAAGAAAGACAGTGTTTTCCCCTATGGAGGTATGTTTTTTGATGAGCGCTATCATTACACAGCCAGCGCTGTCACCAATGTCGAATATTTGTCCATTCCTATCGATTTGTTTGAAGATTATTCAAAGAAGAGTGTGGACCAGCTGTTGTTCATTACCAAGCGCCTATCGCAAATCCTGGAATTTCAGGAACTTCGTTTGCGCAATGTCGTAGCAGCTAGTGCAAGCGAGCGTGTTATCCAGTCTTTGTCGCTGCTCTGCATGGATTTGTGCAAGGAGGGGGATAGCCTGCCCTTTCCTATCAGTATGAAAGAGTTGGCAAAACTAGGAGCCACAACTCGGGAAACGGTCAATCAAGTTCTGAAAAAGCTCTTGGATGAAGGTCGGATTGAATACGAACATAAAAAATTAACTTTTAAAGAGAAAGAGTATTTTATGAAATACCTTGCTGGAAGCTAATCTATTTTGATTGGCTTCTTTTTTGTCAAACAAATTCAAAATATTCTAATATTAACCATGTACTGATTTTATTTTAAAAAATAAATATTCACAAAAATAATATAATGCATAAAATATTCAAAGAAAACGCTTTAAAGAAGAATATTATAAAAATAAAAATAGAAAAAAGCAAAGGATTTGGCATTTGTAATGTGGTTTTTTTCTTGAAAGCGGTAGCATTAAATGCTAGAATAGTACATGTAAACGGGCTTAGAAAAACCTAAACCGCAAAGAAAAAGGAGGATAGTAGATGTCTACACATCCAATTCGTGTTTTCTCAGAAATTGGAAAACTGAAAAAAGTTATGTTGCACCGTCCTGGCAAGGAGTTAGAAAACTTGCAGCCGGACTACTTAGAACGTCTTCTTTTTGACGATATTCCTTTCTTAGAAGATGCACAAAAAGAACATGATAACTTTGCTCAAGCGCTTCGTAATGAAGGAGTTGAGGTGCTCTATCTTGAGCAGCTGGCTGCTGAGTCACTGACTTCTCCAGAAATCCGCGAGCAATTCATCGAAGAATATCTGGAAGAAGCCAATATTCGTGGCCGTGAAACCAAGAAGGCTATTCGCGAACTGCTTCGTGGTATCAAAGATAACCGAGAGTTGGTTGAAAAAACGATGGCAGGGGTTCAAAAAGTTGAATTGCCAGAAATTCCTGAAGAAGCAAAAGGCTTGACGGACTTGGTGGAATCTGATTATCCATTCGCTATTGATCCAATGCCAAACCTCTACTTCACACGTGACCCATTTGCTACAATTGGTAATGCTGTATCGCTCAACCACATGTATGCAGATACTCGTAATCGTGAAACTCTCTACGGTAAATACATCTTCAAATATCACCCAGTATACGGTGGAAATGTTGAACTTGTATATAACCGTGAAGAAGATACACGTATCGAAGGTGGGGATGAACTGGTTCTTTCAAAAGATGTGCTGGCGGTTGGTATTTCACAACGTACAGACGCAGCTTCTATCGAAAAACTCTTGGTCAATATCTTCAAGAAAAATGTTGGCTTCAAGAAAGTTTTGGCTTTTGAATTTGCCAACAACCGTAAGTTCATGCACTTGGATACTGTCTTCACTATGGTTGACTATGACAAGTTCACGATTCACCCAGAAATCGAAGGCGATCTTCGCGTATACTCTGTGACTTATGTTGATGATAAACTTAAGATTGTTGAAGAAAAAGGTGATTTGGCAGAAATCTTGGCAGAAAACCTTGGTGTAGAAAAAGTTCACCTGATTCGCTGTGGCGGTGGCAATATCGTAGCTGCTGCGCGTGAGCAGTGGAACGACGGTTCTAACACCTTGACCATCGCACCTGGTGTGGTAGTAGTGTATGACCGTAACACCGTTACTAACAAGATTTTGGAAGAATACGGCTTGCGTTTGATCAAGATCCGCGGAAGTGAATTGGTTCGCGGTCGTGGTGGACCACGCTGTATGTCTATGCCGTTTGAACGTGAAGAAATTTAGGAATCCAGTATTTTACTGATACTCAAAGAATAGAAAGAGGAAATAATAGAATGACACATTCAGTATTCCAAGGACGTAGCTTCTTAGCAGAAAAAGACTTTAGCCGTGCTGAGTTAGAATACCTTATCGGTCTTTCAGCTCACTTGAAAGATTTGAAAAAACGCAATATTCAACACCACTATCTTGCTGGTAAGAATATCGCTCTCTTGTTTGAAAAAACATCTACTCGTACTCGGGCAGCTTTTACAACAGCAGCCATTGACCTAGGGGCACATCCAGAATACCTTGGTGCTAACGATATCCAGCTTGGCAAGAAAGAATCTACAGAAGATACTGCTAAAGTTTTGGGCCGTATGTTTGACGGGATTGAATTCCGCGGTTTCAGCCAACGCATGGTAGAAGAATTGGCAGAATTCTCAGGTGTTCCAGTATGGAATGGTCTGACTGACGAATGGCACCCAACTCAAATGTTGGCTGACTACTTGACTGTTCAAGAAAACTTTGGCCGTCTGGAAGGCTTGACATTGGTATACTGTGGTGATGGACGTAACAACGTTGCCAACAGCTTGCTGGTGACAGGAGCTATCCTTGGCGTAAACGTTCACATCTTCTCACCAAAAGAACTCTTCCCAGAAAAAGAAATCGTTGAATTGGCAGAAGGCTTTGCTAAAGAAAGCGGCGCTCGTGTATTGATTACAGAAGATGCTGACGAAGCAGTTAAAGGTGCAGATGTTCTTTACACAGACGTTTGGGTATCAATGGGTGAAGAAGACAAGTTTGCAGAACGCGTTGCCCTCCTCAAACCTTACCAAGTAAACATGGATTTGGTGAAGAAAGCTGACAATGAAGATCTTATCTTCTTGCACTGCTTACCTGCATTCCACGATACAAATACTGTTTACGGTAAAGATGTCGCTGAAAAATTCGGTGTAGAGGAAATGGAAGTAACAGACGAAGTCTTCCGCAGCAAATATGCTCGTCATTTTGACCAAGCAGAAAACCGTATGCACACAATCAAAGCGGTTATGGCTGCAACTCTTGGAAACCTCTACATTCCAAAAGTATAATCTTACCTAAGAAACCGTCTACCAACAGCTATGAGGGCTGCGACTAATAGCTTTAGTCCGGCCCTCTTTTATATGATAAGAAAAGCTCATTTTCTTATTGAAAATTAAAAAATCTACTAAAATAAATTGGAAGCGCATTCATTAGGGCGCAATTAAGGAGAATTTAATGGCAAATCGTAAAATCGTTGTAGCTTTGGGAGGGAATGCCATCCTTTCATCTGACCCATCAGCGAAAGCACAGCAGGAAGCCTTGGTGGAAACTGCTAAGCACTTGGTGAAATTGATTAAAAACGGGGATGATCTTATCATTACCCATGGAAATGGTCCACAGGTAGGGAACTTACTGCTGCAACAGTTGGCAGCGAACTCTGAGAAGAATCCTGCTTTCCCACTAGACTCTCTTGTGGCTATGACAGAAGGCAGCATCGGCTTCTGGCTGCAAAATGCTTTGCAAAATGCTCTCTTGGATGAAGGTATCGAAAAGAATGTTGCTTCTGTTGTGACGCAAGTAGTAGTTGATAAGAACGATCCAGCCTTTGTCAACCTCAGCAAGCCAATCGGTCCTTTCTACTCAGAAGAAGAAGCCAAAGCAGAAGCTGAAAAGAGCGGAGCGACTTTCAAAGAGGATGCTGGTCGTGGTTGGCGTAAGGTCGTTGCTTCACCAAAACCAGTGGATATCAAGGAAATTGAAACGATTCGTACGCTTTTGAATCAAGGTCAAGTAGTAGTGGCTGCGGGTGGCGGCGGAATTCCTGTCGTCAAGGAAGACAATGGCCATCTTACTGGTGTTGAAGCCGTTATTGACAAGGACTTTGCTTCTCAGCGCTTGGCAGAGTTGGTTGATGCAGACCTCTTCATCGTTCTGACTGGCGTGGACTATGTCTTTGTTAACTACAACAAACCAGATCAAGCAAAGCTGGAACATGTGAATGTTGCTCAGTTGGAAGAGTACATCAAGCAAGAACAATTTGCACCAGGCAGCATGCTTCCAAAGGTAGAAGCAGCTATCGCCTTTGTTAACGGTCGTCCAGAAGGGAAAGCAGTTATCACATCTCTGGAAAATCTGGGTGCTCTCATTGAGTCTGAGAGCGGTACGATTATTGAAAAAGGCTAGGAATAGAACTAGCTGAAAAGCGATAGCAAGTAATCTCTATTGCTGATGGAAGTCTTTTCCTGAAAATCTTTGATTATTTTCAAAAACACTCGCTTTTTCAATGTTAATATGGTAAAATAAAAACAAAGTAAGCGTTTTCTTGTTTACTCATGCAGGAAAGTGCAGGTTCGTAACCTCGTAAAAAACGTTTAGGAGGAAAAACAAATGAGTGAAAAAACAAAAAAAGGGTTTAAGATGCCTTCATCTTACACTGTATTGTTGATAATCATTGCCATTATGGCAGTGCTTACTTGGATTATCCCAGCCGGGGCTTTTGTAAAAGGTGTTTACCAGCCTCAGCCCCAAAATCCACAAGGAATTTGGGATGTCCTGATGGCACCGATTCGTGCAATGCTGGGCACGCATCCTGAGGAAGGATCCTTGATTAAGGAAACTACAGCAGCCATTGATGTTGCCTTCTTCATTCTCATGGTTGGTGGTTTCCTTGGTGTTGTAAATGAAACTGGCGCTTTGGATGTAGGGATTGCCTCTATTGTTAAGAAGTACAAGGGTCGCGAAAAGATGCTGATTGTTGTCTTGATGCCTCTCTTTGCCCTCGGTGGTACTACCTATGGTATGGGTGAGGAAACCATGGCCTTCTATCCGCTTTTGGTGCCGGTGATGATGGCGGTTGGTTTTGACAGCCTGACTGGGGTGGCTATTATCCTGCTTGGATCGCAAATCGGATGTTTGGCTTCTACGCTAAATCCATTTGCAACGGGTATCGCTTCAGCGACTGCTGGTGTCGGAACTGGTGAAGGGATTGTCCTTCGTCTTATCTTCTTGTTTGTCCTGACAGCTCTCAGTACTTGGTTTGTTTATCGCTATGCGGATAAGATTCAAAAGGATCCGACCAAGTCACTGGTTTACAGTACTCGCGAAGAAGACTTAAAACACTTCAACGTTGAAACTTCTTCATCTGTTGAGTCAACACTGAGCAAAAAGCAAAGAATTGTTTTAGTATTGTTCATTTTGACATTTGTCCTTATGGTATTGAGTTTCATTCCTTGGACAGATCTCGGTATTACTATCTTTAAGGACTTCAATACTTGGCTGACTGGTCTTCCAGTTCTTGGTAAGATTGTTGGTTCATCTACTTCTGCACTGGGTACTTGGTACTTCCCAGAAGGAGCGATGCTCTTTGCCTTCATGGGAATCTTGATTGGTGTTGTGTACGGTCTCAAGGAAGACAAGATTATCTCTGCCTTTATGAACGGTGCAGCTGATCTGCTTAGCGTAGCCCTAATCGTAGCAATCGCCCGTGGTATCCAAGTTATCATGAACGACGGTATGATTACAGACACTATCCTCAACTGGGGTAAACAAGGACTCAGCGGTCTATCCTCACAAGTATTTATCGTCTTGACCTACATTTTCTACCTGCCAATGTCCTTCCTTATCCCATCATCATCTGGTCTAGCCAGTGCAACTATGGGAATCATGGCTCCGATGGGAGAATTTGTCAATGTCAAGGCTAGCTTGATTATCACAGCTTATCAATCTGCTTCAGGTGTGCTGAATCTGGTTGCACCAACTTCTGGTATCGTTATGGGAGCTTTGGCACTTGGACGTATCAATATCGGTACTTGGTGGAAATTTATCGGCAAGCTGATTGTAGCGATCATTGCTATCAGTATTGGTCTCTTACTCCTAGGAACTTTCTTACCGTTCCTATAAGCTAGAAGCTGAGGTGATTCCATGAAAAATTTTATAACGGAAGAGGCTAAAGAAGATTTTCTTGAATCTTTGAAAACAATCGTTTCTTATCCTTCAGTACTGAACGAAGGTCAAAATGGAACACCTTTTGGACAAGCTATCCAAGATGTCCTAGAAAAAACTTTAGAAATCTGTCGAGGGCTAGGTTTTACAACCTACCTCGACCCTAAAGGTTATTACGGATATGCAGAAATCGGTCATGGAGCTCAGCTCCTGGCCGTTCTCTGTCATTTGGATGTTGTTCCATCAGGTGATGAGTCGGACTGGCAGACGCCTCCCTTTGAAGCTACTGTCAAGGATGGCTGGATTTTCGGTCGTGGGGTTCAGGACGACAAGGGACCTTCCATGGCCGCTCTTTATGCGGTAAAAGCATTGCTGGATAGCGGAGTGGAATTTAAAAAGCGAGTTCGCTTTATCTTTGGTACAGATGAGGAGACACTTTGGCGCTGTATGGGCAGGTATAACCAGCTAGAAGAGCAGGCTGCACTTGGATTTGCGCCGGACTCTTCCTTCCCTTTAACCTATGCTGAAAAGGGGCTTTTGCAGCTTAAGCTGGAAGGGCCGGACTCTGATACTTTAGAGCTCGAAGCTGGGCAAGCTTTTAATGTCGTTCCTGCCAAGGCTTCCTATTCAGGCAGCCTACTGGAGTCAGTCGTTGCTGGCTTGGAAGATTTAGGCTATGAATATGAGCGAACGGCAGAAGAAGTAACGGTTATCGGCTTGCCCAAGCACGCCAAGGATGCCGCCCAAGGAATCAACGCTATTATTCGCCTAGCCAAGGTCTTGCAGTCCTTGGATTCGCATCCGGCTCTTGCATTTCTGGCTCAGGCGGTCGGTGAAGATGCGACAGGCAGCCATCTCTTTGGGTCTGTGTCTGACGAACCGTCGGGCTTTCTTTCCTTTAATGTTGCTGGTCTGACTTTAAACTCTGACCGCTCTGAGATTCGGATTGACATGCGGATTCCGGTCTTGGCAGACAAGGACAAGCTGGTTGAACAGCTAGCAGAGATAGCCAGTCAATACGAGCTGACCTATCAGGAGTTTGACTACTTGGCTCCGCTCTACGTACCTTTGGACAGCGAGTTGGTCAGCACCCTGATGGAAATTTATCAGGAGAAAACAGGAGACGACAGTCTAGCCATGTCTTCGGGTGGAGCAACCTTTGCTCGTACTATGCCTAACTGTGTTGCCTTCGGCGCTCTCTTTCCGGGAGCTGACCAGACGGAGCATCAGGTCAATGAACGATTCCGCCTGGCTGATCTGTATCGGGCCATGGATATTTACGCAGAAGCCATTTACCGCTTGACTACAACACCTTAAATGCTGACTTTTTAAAACCATCTTCAAATCATATTTGTGCTGCCTTGCTCTGGTCAAGTATGGCTTGCTGATTTACTAATGGATTTCATTGAAGCAAAAATCGTAAATAGAAAAAGCTGAGGCAAATTTTGTCTCAGCTTTTATTTACTAAAGAAGAATGGTGGAGTGAATTCCTTGAGCTTCTCAAAGCAGTCAAGGGCACCTTGGTTATCCTCGCAGATAATCAGACAGACGTCATCTCCACAGACAGTAGCTACAATCTGTGGCAGCTTTAGAGCGTCTAAGATGGCACCGAAAGACTGGGCCAGACCAGGCAGGGTTTTCATGACGACTTGATTTTGAACTGGTCTCAGCATGACTAAGGCATCCTCCATGTAGAAACGAAGGCGTTTTTCCCAACGGGATGGTGCAATACTGTTGATGATATAGTAGGAAGTATCGTTCTCACTGACCTTGACCAGATTGAGTGCTTTCATATCTCGTGAAAGAGTGGACTGGGTTACAATGACGCCGTTTGCTTCCAAATGCTCCTGAAGTTCTTGCTGGGTATGGATTTTTTTCTCCATGATTAAGGAGCGGATGAGACGGTGTCTGCTTTCAATTTTATTCATAAATTTTCACCTATAGTTATTTGATAAACATAGCATCACCAAAGCTGAAGAAGCGATAGCGCTCAGTAATGGCATGCTCATAAGCTTCAAGCGTTAAGGAACGTCCGGCAAAGGCAGAGACTAACATGACCAGAGTTGACTTGGGCAGGTGGAAGTTGGTTGAAAAAGCATCAACGACCTTCCAATCGTATCCTGGCTTGATAAAAATATTGGTCCAGCCAGAGTCAGCCTGAATCTTCCCCTGAAATTTATTGCCAATTGTCTCCAGAGTTCGGATAGATGTGGTACCGACTGCAATAACACGGCCGCCCTTAGCCTTGACCTGACGGAGTGTCTGGGCAGCTTCTTCGGACAGACTGTAAAATTCGGAGTGCATCTCGTGATCATCTAAGCTGTCCACAGAAACCGGTCGGAAAGTTCCCAGTCCGACATGAAGAGTGAGGTAGACCAGCTTGACTCCCTTGGCAGCAATCTGCTCCAATAGCTCTTCTGTAAAATGAAGTCCAGCAGTTGGCGCAGCGGCAGAGCCGTTTTCTTTAGCATAGACAGTCTGGTAGCGTTCGCGGTCTGCCAGTTTTTTCGTGAATATAAGGCGGAAGCGGCATTTCTCCCAAACTTTCCAAGACCTCTAGGAAAATCCCTTCGTAGTCAAAGCGCACGATTCGACCACCATGGTCAAGCTCATCTACCACAGTAGCAGTTAAGCGGCCATCTCCAAAGGAAATTTGAGCACCTACTCTGAGGCGCTTGGCTGGCTTAGCTAGCACTTCCCAGTCATCTCCCTGAGTATTTTTAAGCAGTAGCAGCTCGACATGGCCTCCTGTCTCAGGTTTGATACCATAAAGGCGGGCAGGCAGGACACGGGTATTATTCATAACTAGGGCATCGCCGGGCTGGAGCTGATCAATAATCTGGTCAAAGTGCTGGTCGGAGAAGGTCCCCGTTTCTTTATCAACCACAAGCAAGCGGGAAGCATCCCTTTTCTCCAAAGGCGTCTGAGCAATCAGCTCTTCGGGCAAGTCAAAATCAAAATCAGCGGTATTCATCGTATCTCCTTATATTGTTTTCATCAGCCAGAGTAGGTAGGCGGCTAGTAGGAAGGGACTGGCTGTAAGTAAGCCTCCCAAAATCAAGCTCAGCATCTGCCAGCCTCGCTGTTTTTTCAAGAGGAAGCTCAGGCTGCAGAGCAAGACTCCGACTAAAAATAAAATCAATAAAACAATCAGTAAAAACATGTCTCTATTATAACACGATTTGCTGCAAAAGGAAGCGAGCACGACTAGAAAGTATGTCTATTTTGCAGACTTTTTCTTGACAAAAATTGGTCTATACCATATAATAGAATTAAGAAAAAGATGTGGAGGTGGAAAATGAAAATTATTCAAGTGGAAAACCAAGTAGAAGGTGGCAAAGTGGCTCTCGAGCTGCTCAAAGAAAAGCTGGCTCAGGGGGCAAAAACTTTGGGCTTGGCTACAGGCAGCAGCCCAGAAGAATTTTACAAGCAGATCGTTGAGAGCGACCTTGATTTCTCAGAGATGATTAGTGTCAATCTGGATGAATATGTCGGTTTGCAGGCGGACGATTCTCAGTCTTATCGCTATTTCATGAACCAGCACCTCTTTAATCAAAAGCCTTTTAAAGCAAGCTTCCTGCCCAATGGCGCGGCGAAAGATTTAGAAGCAGAGGTTGCGCGGTACAATCAGCTTCTTGCAGAGCATCCGGCTGATTTGCAGATTTTGGGAATTGGTACGAATGGTCATATCGGCTTCAATGAGCCGGGAACCAGTTTCGACAGCCAGACTCACTTAGTGGATCTGACGCCGTCCACCATTCAGTCCAATGCTCGATTCTTCGACAAGATGGAAGATGTTC
This sequence comes from Streptococcus sp. IsoGale022, assembly GCF_031142805.1. Lineage (NCBI taxonomy): Bacteria > Bacillati > Bacillota > Bacilli > Lactobacillales > Streptococcaceae > Streptococcus > Streptococcus sp. IsoGale022. The sequence continues at coordinate 16,044 of NZ_JAKZJI010000006.1, forward strand.
CGACTCAGGCCATTTCCATGGGAATTGGCAATATTCTCAATGCTAGGTCCATCATCCTCTTTGCTTACGGTTCAGCTAAGGCCAAGGCTATAGCAGGGACTGTTGAGGGTGAGGTGACAGAGGAGCTGCCAGGCAGTGCTCTCCAGAAGCATCCAGATGTTGTGATTATCGCTGATAAGGAAGCTCTTAGCTTGTTAAATCACTAAGATTTTGCCGTTGTTGCTATAAAATTGGCTTTGCCAGATAAAAGTCTCTTAATTTCCTATCTATTTTTTAGGTAGGATTTTTAGATTTATGGTTGACTTTGCGTAAAATATGATATACTAGATAGGTATAATTGTTCTTTGGAGGATCCTGTGAAGAAAAAGCTTTTGTTATTGGGAATTGCGTTCCTGACCTCGTTAGCACCACTAGCTGCTAGGGCTGATGAATTGGTGGATATGGCTAAAAAGATGTATCCGCATGATAATGTTCAGGCGATTAATCGTCCCAAGTCTTCTCTCGTTATTGATGGCAGTACAGGCGATGTTGTATGGGAGGATAATGTCGATGAGGTACGTGACCCAGCCAGTATGAGTAAGCTCATGACGCTTTACTTGGTCTTGAAGCGATTAAGGAAGGAAAAATCAGCGAAAAGACGGTCATTACAGCTACACCTCAGGATCAGGCCATCGCTAATATTTATGAAATTTCAAATAATAAGATTGTCGCAGGTGTAGACTATACCGTAGCTGAGCTGATTACTATGACCATCGTGCCTTCATCCAATGCGACAACTGTCATGCTGGCCAATTATCTATCGGATAATGATCCAGATGCTTTCTTGGATCGGATGAATGCCAAGGCTCAAGAGCTGGGTATGACGAATACCAAGTGGTTCAATGCCAGCGGTGCGGCGGCAGTTTCTTTTAAGGGCTATTATAACCCTCAGAATTATGATAATACTCTCAGCAATCAGACAACAGCCCGTGATTTAGCGATTCTAGCATATAACTTTGTCAATCACCATCCTGAAATTCTAAACTATACTAATAAAGCTAAGGTTACGGTTAAAGCTGGAACTCCTTACGAGGAAACCTTTGACACCTATAATTACTCCCTGCCAGGTGCTAAATACGCACTCAAGGGAGTAGATGGGATGAAGACGGGTTCTAGCCCTAATGGTGCTTTCAACTATATCGCGACCATTAAGCGTGGCGATCAGCGCATGATTGCTGTGATTATGGGAGTTGGTGACTGGTCTGACCAAGACGGTGAGTATTACCGCCATCCTTTTGGTAATGCTTTGATTGAGAAGGCTTATGCGGACTACGAGTACAAAAAACTCTTATCCAAGGGTGAGCAGGAGATTGATGGACAGAAATATAAGCTGCCTGAGGATTTCTACGCTACTGTTAAAAAGGGAACCGAGCCTAAAGTCAAGGTTGAAAACAATGTTCTCAAGGCTGAAAATGGCTTGAAGACCTTGTCTAGCAAGATCTCTGATGAAATGAAAGTCGAGAAAGTTGAGAATCCAGTTGCTCAGGCTATTGAAAATGTGACTGGCAGCAAGTCGGAAAGCAAGCCTTGGTATGGTGTGTTCTTCAGCGATAAGATGTTGATTCTGCTGCCTGTTGGCATCCTGCTAATCATTCTGTACTTTGAATACCGCAGTCGTCAAAAACGCAAGGCTGCAAAGCAGGAACGTCGTAGAAATACAGATGTTGAATAAAGGGAATGTCCTCTGTCACATGCGAACGGAATGACTTTCCAAGCTAAAACTCAGTTCTTTCGCTGAGTTTTCTTTCTGTCTTAAGGAGATTTCGATGCGAAAAAAGTTTCACAACAGCTATTTAGCTCATTTTTTACTTTTTAATTTTTTCTTTCTGGCCTACTCTCTTTTTTCGACCCTGATATCAGTCTATATGCAGGACTTAGGCTATTCTAATGCTCAAGTATCGCTAGTAGTGTCGTCTTCCTTCTTTGCTTCCATGTTGGCTCAGCCAATCTTTGGAGTTCTCAGCGATACATTGGGCATTAAAAAGTCTTCCTTTTTAGCTTTCTAGCTATGATGGTCGGGGCTGTCTTTTTTATGAAGGCAACTCAGCTTTGGCAGCTCTTGGTCTGGTATAGTCTGGTCCTCTTGCTGATTAACGGGGTCAATCCAGTCATGGATGTTCTTGCGGCTCAAAGTCCTTATACTTATGGGAAGATTCGGATTTGGGGAACTATTGGCTATGCCTTAGGCTCTCAGCTGGCAGGACTAATCTATCAAAGAGTCGCACCACAGGCTATTTTCCCAGTCTTTATTGGCATGATGCTTATCAGCAGTCTAGGACTTTTGGGAATCCAGCCCAAGCACGACCGAGCAGCCCTAGAAAGCAGGAATACCCGCAAGCAGACAGGTCTGGGGAAGCTCTTGACCAACAAAACCTATCTCTTTTACCTGCTGTTGGTCGCCCTTTACTCTGGGGTGGGGAATACTGGTCATACCTATATCCCGGCCATGCTACAGCATAGTGGCTTAGAGGTAGATAGGGCTTCGACTGTCGTTGCCTTATCAGTTCTGGTTGAAGCGCCTTTTATCTTTTATTCCTATCTTTTTATGGACAAGCTTTCGATGAAAAAGCTTCTTTATATCTGTCTGGGAATCATCTTTCTCCAGTACAGCGTCTATGCTTTAGACCTAGGTTTGATTTCGAAAATCGGGATGACTCTCCTTTCCAAGCACGTGACAGGCATGGTTTTGATTATGGTGACCCTGAAAATCGTAGCTAGCTTGGTTGATGAAAAATACTTGGTCACTGCCATTGCTCTGGTCCAGACAGCCCGCAGTCTAGGAACCATTCTCATTCAAAATCTTGCGGGTCACTTTCTGGACAGTTGGGGTTACGAAGGAATGAACCTCTTTTTAGCAGCTGTTATCTGTCTAGTCTGTCTGCTGGCCCTCTTTCTGAAATTACCAGAACGAAAAGGAAATCAGTTATTTGGATAATGAAAAACGAGTAGAGAGATGTTCTCTCGACTCGTTTTTTTGACAGTGTAGATCTTTTCTCTTTTCTTTTGCGAATATTTTAGTAAATGAGAGAAATTTTAGAGGGGGCTAGAATATGTTTGTGGCGCGAACTCATAAGGGGCTTTTGTGTAATGCTCTGGAGGAGAAGATTGAGAAGGGGGCTGATTTCGTCTGCCCCGCTTGTTCAGGGGCAGTCCGTTTAAAAAAAGGTAAAGTTATGCAGCCGCATTTTGCCCATGTCTCGCTAGAAGAGTGTAGCTTTTATAGGGAAAATGAGAGCGCTGAGCACCTCAACCTTAAGGCAGAGCTTTTTCGCTGGGCTGGCCAGACAGAAGAAGTTGAGGTGGAGGCTTTTTTGCCTGCTCTGCAGCAGATTGCTGATCTACTGGTTGATGAAAAACTGGCGCTTGAAGTCCAGTGCAGTCCTCTAAGTATAGAACGGCTGCAGGAACGGACGTTTTCTTACCGCCAGCATGGCTATCAGGTTCTCTGGCTCTTGGGGCGAAAACTTTGGCTCAAGGATTCCCTAACCCGTCTGCAGAAGGATTTTCTCTATTTTAGTAAAAATATGGGCTTTCATCTCTGGGAGCTGGATCAAGAAAAGCGAGTTCTGCGTCTCAAATACCTGATTCACGAAGATCTGCATGGAAAAGTCCAGCACAAGACCAAGAACTTTCCCTTTGGTCACGGCCAGCTTTTGGATATTTTGCGTTTGCCCTTTCAAAAGCAGGAGATGAACAGCTTTCTGGCCCAGCAAGATCCGCACATCTGCAGCTATATCCGCCGTCAGCTTTATTATCAGCAGCCTAGATGGATGCGGCTGCAGGCGCAGCTCTACCAGAATGGCGATAATCTCTTGACTAAGAATGCAGAGGATTTCTATCCACAGGTTCGGCCAATACAAGCTGCCTCCTTCTGTCAGATAACTACTGACCTGACTGACTATTACCAGCAGTTTGAGAACTATTACGCCAATCTCCAGCAAAAAAATCTGCAAATTGTTTATTCACCAGCTTTTTATGAGATGATAAAAGAAAATTGTTAAGTACCTCTAGTTTCTCATTGATGAAGCCATAATCTTTTAGCTATCCTTTCAGTTTTAGAATATTTGAGAATCCTGTATAATATAATAAAGTAATAAGTTAGATATTTAAAAATTCTAAATCGTGCTAATCCAGCTGGCTTTAGCAAAGATGAGAAGCGAAAGGAGCCACCATGAAGAAAATTTTTGTAATATTTCTGATTATCACTACGCTCAGTTCGGCTATGTTTTTAGGAGGTTGCAGTACGCCAAGCAGTCGGTCAGAAAAAGAAGAAATGCTTCAGATTGCAGAGAGTAAAAAGATGAAGAGAGCCTTGGAAGATTTTCTTAAGGAATTAGATCCCAAAGCTTTGACAGCAGAAGGGAAGATTAAATCCTATGAAATTCAAAAGGATAAGTTAGATTATAACCCAATGGGTGGACTAAATGTTTATATAATTATTAATGGGAATGAAGTTTTGAATATTGATATGACTGTTCAATAAGAAGATACTGGAGAATATGAAGTTGTATCATATGGTATTCCACAAGAATTGAGTGAGTTATTAGGAGAGGATTAATATAGCTAATAATGCAGAGTACAATGATAAGCAGAATGTTGCAGCAGCTTTGGTAGAGTATCGTGAATTAGAATTTGGGAAAAATTACTCAATAGCAGGTAAGAATTGATACATTGGTAATCTTTCTCAGATTTACGATAATGTACATGGCAATGAAGAACAAGCTTATATCTTTACGAACCCTTAAAAATGATTGCGTTTTCATATCCTGTAGAAAAATAGTATAACAATCAATATAAGACGCTAATCTAAAACTGGCTTCTCATTTTCGTTAAGGTATCAGCTTTAGCAAAGACGAGAAGTGAAAGGAGCTGTCATGAAGAAAATTTTTGTAATATTTCTGAGTATCATCACGCTCAGTTCAGCTGTGTTTCTAGGAGGTTGCAGTATGCCAAGCAGTCGGTCAGAAAAAGAAGAAATGCTTCAGATTTCAGAAAGTAAAAAGATGAAGAGTGTAATTGAGGAAGGGCTGAAAAAGATTGACCCTCAAGCATTAACACCTGAAGGGAAAATTAAAAGTTATGAAATTGATAAGAAAACTCTGACTCAGAACCCAATGGGAGGATTAATGTTTGATTTAATCATTAATGGTGACGAAGAAGTAACACTAGGATATGTCATTACAGAGGACGAAAATGGGAAATTTCATAGGAATGGAACTGTGTGGTCACCGAAGCTTACAGAACTAATGGATGAAGAAAATGTAAATAGCAATGAAGAATAAGGTTTTTCCTTCATAACTTCCTAGCAATGATTGCGCTATGATAAAGCATTTTATATTTATGAATCTTTGATGATTCCGCTTTCATATTCTTTGGGAAAATAGTATAATAATCAATATAAAACATTAATCTAAATCTAGTTTCCCACTTTTGCTAAGGATCCAGCTTTAGCAAAGATGAGAAGCGAAAGGAGCCACCATGAAGAAAATTTTTGTAATCTTTTTGAGTATCATCACGCTCAGTTCAGCTATGTTTTTAGGAGGGTGCAGTATGGTAAACAGTCGGTCAGAAAAAGAAGAAATGATTCAGATTGCGGAGAGTAAAAAATCTAAGAGATTGATTAAGCAAATGTTAAAGAAGAAAGATCCTGAAGCATTGACAGAAAAGGGAATAATCAAAAAATATACAATAAACGAAAAAAATCTTGAGTATAATCCCATGGGAGGTTTAATTGTTGAGCTTATAATCAACGATGATCCTGACTTGACAATTACAACAACATTAACGGAAGATTCTAATGGACAGATGGAGTATTCTGGATACGTAATTTCTGGTGAACTCGCAAAGAAATTGAGAGGAGAATAATATGACATATGATGAATCATTTAGTGATAAACAGAAAGTAAAAATTGCCTTACAAGAATATGAGATAAAACGTGTTAATCAAGAAATTGAACTAAGTGACGAAACCTATGTTGGAACCGTCTCCCAAATTTACGATAATGTAAATGGTCATGAAGAGCAGGTCTATGTGCTAACGAATAAAGAAAGTGGCTTAACAGAAGCTGAAATCAAAGACTCTAATGGGAGTTTGCGTGGTGCTGTTCCCTACTCAGCTTCGGATGCTGAGCGTGCTCAGGTGCAGGATGTGACAGTCATGATGCAGGGCTCTCAGACCAAGACGCACACTCCTAAGTTGCTCCACGATACAGTTACGGATTGGCTGCCAACAGACTTTGTGACGGCATCTCACCGTCTGGGACCTGTAGGTGCAGTAGAATATGCTACCCCTTTTGTTTATCGTCATTCAAAAAATATGATTACTCAAAAAAGCCGAGAAGAATTAGATAAGGCAGATCGAGATGTAAGTAATAACATAGGAAATGTAGTAGGATTCTTTAATAAAGAAGCTGGTCAAGCTGTGAAGCAGAGCCTTAATTCTTTCAATAAAAATCCTTTCAATGAGCTGAGGAAGAATGTTATATCAAATCTTGCAGGTGTTTCTGGCGGAACTTTCACGACAGGAATTGCTGCACCGAATATTTTGGTAGCTGCTAGTTATCTCAAAAAGACACAAGAGTTTCCTCCGGCTCAGTTTAAGGATGCGGCTAAGCATCTTAAGGAAACCATTCGTAAGTACCCTAATGCCAAGATTGATCTTTACGGACACTCTTTGGGTTCTATGGATATCCAGTATGCTCTATCCACCCTGACAGAGGAGGAGATGCGCCATATTGGCACAGTCCATATCTACAATGGCCCTAATATCTATCCTCTCTTGCCCAAGGAACAGCAGGCACGACTGGATAGCGCTAAGTATAAGATTTTTAATCATATCGACCATAAGGACATCGTCAGCTTAGGCTACAGCTTATCTGGCAGTGAAAATGCTGCTGGTATTGTACGCCATATTGCGACTGTCGAAAAAGAAATCGGCGATCAGCATATGATGGAGGGCTATATCTACGATAAAAATAAAAACTTTGTGCTTATGGATGGGACAGGTAAGACGACTATCAAGGATACCATCAAAGCAAATATGATTCCTTACCAGAATATGAAGAAGTATCTGTCTAAGGGTGGATTTAGCAGTAATGAAAAGATTTATCTGGACAGTGTTCAAGCCCAGGCAACTGTTCAAAATTTAGTAAATGTGACCAAACTAGGCTATGACACTTTGAAGCAGGCTAGAGATCAGGTTGTTAGCGAAGCAGAAAAGCTAGCAGAGCAGTTGGGAAAAGTTCCTCAGGGCTTCAGTCTTAGTGCAGATGAGGTGACTGCAGCCTATCAGGCTGGAGGTGCAGATTATCAATCATTGGTCGGATCTTTACAAGAGCACTTTGAAAGTCGATTGTCTAAATTTCAAATGCCTCTAATTATCTTTGAAGTTTTGCAAGGTCAGATTGAAGCTGGCATTGAGCAGCTGCTGGCTAAAGATCAGGCGTTAGCAGGAGATTTTGAACAATGGAACCAAATCAATCAATGAAGCAGGATATAGCTAAAAAAGAAAAAGAGATGGAGGAACTTTACTCAGAACTTCAGCGGGAACGCTTGAAGATTGATAAAGAACGAGATGTCATCCTATCTAAGAAAAAAGCTTTTTCCGACATGCTACAAGAAGAGTATGAAATGGCGACTGCTATTTTGCGGAAACAAGAAAGGGACACTAGTATCGAATGGCAGGCTCTAAATCAGTATATAGAATCCTATGATATATTGGCGGAAGAGGCTAGCAGCGAGGAACTGAAAAATCTTGATCTAAAAGATGAGAAAGTTTTGGAAACATTCTCTAAGCAGAGACGCCGTTTAGAATGGGAAATTGAAGATAGCTATTCTCATCTTCGTGATTCTAAATAAATCTGCTGTTTAGAGTAGAGGAAAGGAAAAAGTCTATGTTTATATCAGAAATAGCTTCAACACCAGTAAAAAGTTACTTTTCACCATCTAAAACATCTGATTTGGCAGAAATTAGAAAAGCAATAGAAAAGCAAATTATAACGAATGTTCTAGCTCCTCTTTTGTTAGCTCAAAAAAGCAGTCTTCAAAGCAATTATGATACTCTTTTTACCGATGTCGCAAAGACTGTTCAGGAGAGTGTGAAAGTAGCTGCAGATCAGATAGATAGCTCGATGAAAGGGCAATTTTCTAAAAAAGTTGTAAGCGTTATAGACAACAGCAGTACGAAATTTGAAGAAATTTAGCGAGGAACTCTTTGGAATCTAATTTTTGTTTGGTCAGGAATTAGGTTCAAAGAGTTTTTTTTAAAACTAAGTCAGTCTGCCTAGCTACTATGTGATTTTGGTACTTGAGTTTTATAAAAAGTGGAATTTTGTGATAAAATAGGGGAGTCGGAGGATTTTTTTATGGCAAAACAAAGAAATGAAATTGAAGAAAAATATACTTGGGATTTGAGCACCATTTTCCCAACAGATGAAGCCTTTGAAGCCGAGTTGGCGCAGGTTTCAGAAGAAGTGAAGAAAGCAGCTAGTCTGGCTGGACATTTGCTGGATTCAGCGGACAGTCTCTTAACAACGACTGAAGTGCAACTGGACTTGATGCGTCATATTGAAAAGCTTTATTCTTATGCTCACATGAAGAATGACCAGGATACACGTGTAGCTAAGTACCAAGAGTATCAGGCGAAAGGCATGACTCTTTACAGCGATTTTGGTCAAAGCTTTGCCTTCTATGAGCCCGAATTTATGGCTATTACAGAAGAGCAGTACCAGGCTTTCTTGGCTGAGCAGCCAGCCCTGAAGCTGTATCAGCATTATTTTGACAAGCTTTTGAAAAAGAAAGCCCACATCTTAACACAGCGCGAAGAGGAGCTATTGGCCGGTGCTGGTGAAATCTTTGGCGCAGCGGGCGAAACCTTTGCTATTTTGGATAATGCGGATATCGTCTTTCCGATGGTGCATGACGAAGATGGAAATGAAGTTCAGCTCAGCCATGGTAACTATATTACCTTGGTCGAGTCTAAGAACCGAGAAGTCCGTAAGGAAGCTTACGAGGCTCTCTACAGCGTCTACGAGCAGTATCAGCATACCTATGCTAAAACTTTGCAGACCAATGTCAAGGTCCACAACTACAATGCGAAAGTCTGCAAGTTTTCATCTGCCCGTGAAGCGGCTTTGTCAGCTGACTTTATTCCAGAAAGTGTCTATGACAGCCTAGTTTCAGCTGTCAATAAGCATTTGCCTCTTTTGCAGCGTTATATCGCTTTGCGAGCGAAGATTTTAGGCATTTCTGACTTGAAGATGTATGATATGTACACACCTTTGTCAGAGACAGACTACAAGTTCACTTATGAGGAAGCCTTGGCTAAGTCTGAGGAAGTCCTGGCTATTTTGGGTGAGGATTATTTGAACCGAGTGAAGACAGCTTTTTCAGAGCGCTGGATTGATGTTCATGAAAATCAAGGCAAGCGATCAGGAGCATACTCAGGCGGGTCTTATGATACCAATGCCTTTATGTTGCTCAACTGGCAGGACACGCTGGATAATCTCTTTACCTTGGTGCACGAGACAGGCCACAGTATGCACTCCAGTTATACTCGTGAGACCCAGCCTTATGTCTATGGAGACTATTCTATCTTCCTAGCTGAGATTGCTTCAACGACCAATGAAAACATCCTAACAGAGAAGCTCTTGGAAGAAGTAGAAGATGATGCTACCCGCTTTGCTATCCTCAATCACTTCTTGGATGGCTTCCGAGGTACAGTCTTCCGTCAAACCCAGTTTGCTGAGTTTGAGCATGCTATCCACAAGGCTGACCAAGAAGGTCAAGTTTTGACCAGTGAGTTTCTCAATGAGCTCTATGCTGATTTAAACGAGAAATACTATGGATTGAAAAAAGAAGACAATCCGCAGATTCAGTACGAATGGGCTCGGATTCCTCATTTCTACTACGATTACTATGTTTTCCAATATTCGACAGGATTTTCAGCGGCTTCTGCCTTGGCTGAAAAGATTGTCCATGGCAGTCAGGAAGACAAGGACAAGTATTTGGACTATCTGAAAGCTGGGAACTCTGACTATCCACTCAATGTCATCAAGAAAGCAGGTGTGGATATGGAAAAAGAAGACTACCTAAATGCTGCTTTTGCTGTCTTTGAGCGTCGTCTGGATGAATTTGAAGCCTTGGTAGAAAAGTTGGGACTGGCATAAGATGGTCGAGACTTATAATCAAAACTCTAATCCCAATATGCGCCGTCCTGTGGTCAAAGAAGAAATTGTAGACTTTATGAGGCAGCGTCTCCAGCCAGTCACTGGTGGACTTAAGGAGCTGGAAGACTTTGCCAGAGCTGAAAATGTACCTGTGATTCCCCATGAGACTGTGGCTTACTTCCGCCTGCTACTCGAAAGCCTGCAGCCAGAGAAGATTTTAGAAATCGGGACGGCCATTGGTTTTTCGGCTCTTTTGATGGCTGAGCATGCGCCTCAGGCTCAGATTACAACCATTGACCGCAATCCAGAGATGATTGAGTTGGCCAAGGCTAATTTTGCCAAATATGACAGCCGTCAGCAGATCACTCTGCTGGAAGGTGATGCTATGGATCTGCTTGAGACACTGGAGGATTCCTACGACCTGGTCTTTATGGACTCTGCCAAGTCCAAGTATGTGGTCTTTCTGCCTCAGGTCCTCAAGCGCCTCAATCCCGGCGGTCTGATCCTCATTGATGATGTCTTTCAAGGTGGCGATGTTGCCATGCCTTTTGAGGAAATTAAGCGTGGCCAAAGGGCTATTTACCGAGGTTTGCATAGCCTGTTTGACGCAACTTTGGACAGTCCAGATCTGACTGCGAGTCTGCTTCCCTTGGGAGATGGACTGCTTATGATTAGAAAAAAATGACATCTCTGATTTTTCCTAATTTCCAAAAATTTTTAGTAAAATTTAAGATATCAATTCAAATTTGTGCTACAATAGAAAACGTGAACTTTTAAGAATAAGGAGTCAATATAAAATGAAGAAAAAAATATTTGCAGGAGCTGTGACACTCTTGTCAGTCGCTGTATTAGCAGCATGTTCCAACTCAGAAGGCAAGGACATCGTGACTATGAAAGGAAACACGATTACTGTCAATGAATTTTACGATCAAGTGAAGACTAATGGTGCAGCTCAGCAGGTCTTGCTGCAGATGGCTATTAAAGACATCTTTGAAGAAAAATACGGCAAAGATGTCAAAGACAAGGATGTTAAAGATGCTTTCGAAAAGTCTAAAACTGCTTACGGTACAGCTTTTGCCCAAGTCTTGGCTCAAAACGGATTGACTGAAGATGCCTACAAGGAGCAAATCCGTACCAATATGCTGGTAGAGTATGCCGTTAAGAAGGCTGCTGAAAAAGAGCTGACTGACGAAAACTACAAGGCTGCCTTTGAAAACTACACGCCAGAAGTAACAGCTCAAATCATCAAGGTTGCCAGCGAAGACAAAGGTAAGGAAGTTCTTGAAAAAGCTAAAGCAGAAGGAGCAGACTTCAGTCAAATCGCTAAGGAAAACTCTACCGATGCTGCCACTAAGGAAAAAGGCGGAGAAATCAAGTTTGACTCTGGCTCTACTGATGTTCCAGATGCTGTCAAAAAAGCTGCCTTTGCTTTGGAAGAAAATGGCGTTTCAGACCTTGTGACTGTGCCAGATTCACAGTACTCAGCAAGCTACTATATTGTTAAGCTGGTCAAGAAGTCAGAGAAATCTTCTAACTGGAAAGACTACAAAGATAAGCTGAAAAAGATTATCATTGCGCAAAAAGAAAAAGATACTAGCTTTATCCAAAGTGTTGTAGCTAAAGAGCTGAAAGATGCCAACATCAAGGTTAAGGACAGTGCTTTCCAATCTGTCTTTGCTCAGTATATTGAAACGACAGGCTCTTCAACTTCTTCATCAAGTGCTGCCAGCAGCTCAAAGACTTCTGAGTCCAGCTCAGCAGCTGAAAGCAGTTCGGCAGAAGCTTCATCATCAGCCGCAGAATAAGGTTGACGAAAAGACAATAAGCAAGTATAATAAGACTGGTGAGAATTGATTTTTCAAGTTCTTAGTTCAGAGAATTGGCGGTGCTGCGAGCCATCTGAGGCGGAGAATCATGCTACTCATCTAGCAAAATAGAATACGAAATGAGAATGACAAGTTCATTGAATGAAGGTGGTACCGCGGTTTTTCGCCCTTCGGACAAGGAACTTGTCTTTTATGTTGACTCTGGAGGTAACATAATGAAAACCTATCTTGTCAAACAGAAATTTCGCTTAGGCGGCGAACGCTTTGATATCAAGGACGATCGAGGAAATGTGGATTATCAAGTGGAGGGCTCTTTCTTCCAGATTCCTAAGACCTTTACTATCTATGATAGTCAGGGGCAAATCGTCAGTCAGATTACCAAGACCGTTCTAACCTTCCTGCCCCAGTTTGAAATCAAACTCAGCAGCGGGCATAGCTTTTATATTCGTCAAAAATTCACTATTTTGCGTGATAAGTATAAATTTGATAATTTGGGGCTACGGGTTGAAGGGAACATCTGGGATTTAAACTTTCGTCTGCTGGATGACAGCAATCAAGTCGTTGCAGAGATTACCAAGGAGCTCTTCCATCTAACCTCTACTTATCAGGTGAATGTCTATGAGGAGACTTATTCAGATTTGGTGATTTCCCTCTGTGTCGCTATTGATTATGTCGAAATGCTGGAAAGTTCGTCCTCATAATGCAATTTTTAGAAAAAATTTAAGGAGAAAAAACAAATGAAACAAATGTCAAGTGCTCAGGTTCGTCAAATGTGGCTGGATTTTTGGGCAACTAAGGATCATGCAGTAGAACCATCTGTCAGCTTGGTGCCGGTCAACGATCCAACCTTGCTCTGGATTAACTCTGGTGTAGCAACCCTCAAGAAATACTTTGACGGAACCATTATTCCAGAGAATCCTCGGATTACCAATGCTCAAAAGGCCATTCGGACCAATGATATTGAAAATGTTGGAAAAACTGCCCGCCACCATACCATGTTTGAAATGCTGGGCAATTTCTCTATCGGCGATTATTTTCGTGATGAAGCGATTGAGTGGGCTTACGAGCTTTTGACTAGCCCTGAGTGGTTTGATTTTCCCAAAGACAAGCTCTACATGACCTACTATCCAGATGACAAGGACTCTTACAACCGCTGGATTGCTATGGGCGTTGAGCCTAGTCATTTGATTCCGGTTGAGGATAATTTCTGGGAAATCGGTGCGGGACCTTCTGGACCAGATACAGAGATTTTCTTTGACCGGGGTGAGGCTTTTGATCCAGAAAATATCGGGGTTCGTCTCTTAGAAGAAGATATTGAGAACGACCGTTATATCGAAATCTGGAATATCGTCTTGTCACAATTCAATGCTGACCCTGCTGTACCGCGTAGCGAGTACAAGGAATTGCCACACAAGAACATTGATACGGGTGCTGGTTTGGAGCGTTTGGTCGCTGTTATCCAAGGGGCTAAGACCAACTTTGAGACCGACCTCTTCATGCCAATCATTCGTGAAGTAGAGAAACTGTCTGGCAAGGTCTATGACCAAGATGGCGACAATATGAGTTTCAAGGTGATTGCAGACCATATCCGCTCGCTCTCCTTTGCCATTGGTGATGGAGCTCTTCCTGGAAATGAAGGCCGTGGCTATGTGCTTCGCCGTCTTCTCCGCCGTGCTTCAATGCATGGTCAAAAGCTGGGCATCGAAGGGACTTTCCTTTACAAGCTGGTACCAACTGTGGGCAAGATTATGGAAAGCTACTATCCAGAAGTCCTTGAAAAGAAGGACTTTATCGAAAAGATTATCAAGAGTGAGGAAGAATCTTTTGCCCGCACCCTACACTCTGGTCAACACTTTGCCCAAGGCATCGTAGCAGACCTGAAAGAAAAAGGTCAGACAATCATCTCTGGTCAAGATGCCTTCAAACTCTACGATACTTACGGCTTCCCACTGGAGTTGACTGAGGAAATCGCTGAAGAAGCAGGCATGACTGTAGACCGTGCTGGCTTTGAATCCGCTATGAAAGAGCAGCAGGATCGGGCGCGTGCTTCTGTCGTCAAGGGCGGATCAATGGGCATGCAAAATGAAACCTTGCAGGCCATCACTGTAGAGAGTGTCTTTAACTACGAAGAAGAAGATCTGACAGCTGAACTCCTTGCTATTGTGGCGGATGATGCAGCAGTCGAATCTGTTGAAACAGGAACAGCTGCCCTCATCTTTGCAGAAACGCCATTCTACGCAGAAATGGGTGGTCAGGTGGCCGACCACGGTCAAATCTTTGATGCAGCAGGTAATCTGGTAGCGCAAGTGACGGATGTGCAAAAGGCACCAAATGGTCAGCCATTGCATACTGTAGAAGTTTTGGCACCTATAGCTCTGGGTCAAAGCTACAAACTGGAAATCGACCACAGCCGTCGCCACCGTGTGATGAAAAACCACACAGCGACTCACCTCTTACATGCAGCCTTGCATAATGTTCTTGGCAACCATGCAACCCAAGCTGGCTCTCTGAACGAAGTAGAATTCCTGCGCTTTGACTTTACGCATTTCCAAGCAGTGACAGCAGAAGAGTTGCGCGCTATTGAGCAAGAAGTCAATGAGAAAATCTGGGAAGCTCTTGCCATTGAGACAGTAGAGACAGATATTGACACGGCTAAGGAAATGGGTGCCATGGCGCTCTTTGGCGAAAAGTATGGTAAAGAAGTTCGTGTCGTAACCATCGGCGACTACTCTGTCGAGCTTTGCGGAGGAACTCACGTGGGCAATACTTCTGAAATTGGTATTTTCAAGATTGTCAAAGAAGAAGGTATCGGATCTGGAACTCGCCGTATCTTGGCAGTCACCAGCAAGGAAGCTTTTGAAGCCTACCGTGAGGAAGAAGAGGCGCTTAAGGCTATTGCAGCGACTCTCAAGGCACCGCAAATCAAGGAAGTGCCTCACAAGGTAGAAGCACTGCAAGAGCAGCTGCGTCAACTGCAAAAAGAGAATGCGGAGCTCAAGGAAAAAGCAGCAGCAGCGGCCTCTGGTGAGGTCTTCAAGAATGTTCAAGAAGCAAATGGACATAGCTTTATCGCTAGTCAGGTCTCTGTTTCTGATGCAGGTGCCTTGCGTACCTTTGCGGATACTTGGAAGCAGAAAGACTATTCAGATGTTCTCGTACTGGTAGCAGCAATTGGTGACAAGGTCAATGTCCTTGCAGCCAGCAAGACTAAGGACGTACATGCTGGTAATCTGATTAAGGAATTGGCACCGATTGTAGATGGTCGAGGCGGCGGTAAGCCAGACATGGCTATGGCCGGCGGCAGCAAGCAATCAGCTATTCCAGACCTGCTAGCAGCAGTTGCTGAGAAGTTGTAATATTAGATAACAGATAGATGAAAAGGTCTGCTCTTTGGGCGGATCTTTTTCTGTGCTCTCAGCTCTCTTACTTCTCTATATGAGAAGCAAATAGGCCGCTTTTCGGCAAGAAAGTATGAATTATTTTAGAATAAATAATGATATTTTCAAAAATATTGCATAAAAATACAGAAAATACTTGACAAAGGGAAAATATACGAGTAAAATAAAACGCATATTTATACGGAGGTGTTTTAAAAATATGCGTATTTCGATTGTAGGAATTACTGGTTACTCAGGAATGGAACTCCTCCGTATTTTATTGCAGCATCCGCAGGCGGAAGTCGTTTCTCTTCATGCCAGCCAAGATATGGAGTCTCCTGTGTCAGAGCTTTATCCCCATTTGAAGGAGATTTGCGACCTGAAAATAGAAGCTTTTGACAGTCAGGAAATAATGCGACGAGCAGATCTTGTTTTCTTTGCAACGTCAAGCGGAGTGGCTAAAGATTTGTCAAAAGATTTTGTAGAAGCAGGATTTCCAGTCATTGACCTATCTGGTGATTATCGTTTACCAGGGAATATTTATAAAAAATGGTATCAGAAAGAGCCAGCAGAAAACCATGTTCAAAAAGAGTTTATTTATGGACTGTCTGAGTTTACAGATGTTAAAGGGAAGCGATTTATTGCCAATCCTGGTTGTTATGCGACGGCTACAGAGTTGGCTTTGATTCCCTTGCTGCAGGCTCAGGCTATTGAGCTGGACTCCATTATTGTTGATGCCAAGAGCGGTTTGACAGGGGCGGGGAAAAATCCAGCCGCATCCAGCCATTTTGTCCATGTGCACGATAACTATGTGACTTACAAGTTAAATCAGCATCAGCATATTCCGGAGATTGTGCAACAGTTGCAGCGTTTTGATAAGAGATTGCAGCAGATTCAGTTTTCAACTTCCCTCATTCCGCTCAATCGTGGCATCGTAGCGACGGTTTACAGCAAGTTAAAAGAACCTTTGACTAGGGAAAAACTGATTGCTATTTATCAGGAATGCTATCAGGACAAGCCTTTTGTCCGTATCCAAGCTGCTCTGCCGAGTCTGCACCAGGTTGTTGGTACTAATTATACAGATATTGGTTTTGACTATAATCCTGTGACAAATATTTTAACTGTCGTAGCTGTGCTGGATAACCTGATTAAGGGGGCTGCTGGTCAGGCAGTTCAAAATATGAATCTGATGCTGGGCTTCCCTGAAACAGATGGTTTGCTCAGTCAACCGTCCTATGTCTAGATGAGAAAGGGTTAGATATGAAAACTATTGATGGAACGATTGCCAGCCCGCTAGGCTTTTCGGCTGACGGTTTACACGCTGGCTTTAAGAAAAAGAAGTTGGATTTTGGCTGGATTGTATCAGAAGTACCGGCCAGTGTGGCTGGAGTCTATACGACCAATAAAGTCATTGCTGCTCCGCTTCTAGTGACCAAAGCCTCAATCCAAAAGAGCCAAAAATTGCAAGCAATAGTAGTTAATTCTGGTATTGCCAATTCCTGTACAGGACAGCAGGGACTGGATGCTGCCTATGAGATGCAGCGATTGACTGCTCAAAAGCTGAAGATTGAGCCCGACTTGGTAGGTCTGGCTTCTACAGGAGTCATCGGCGAGCAGCTTCCAATGGATGCTTTGAAAAATGGTCTTTCTCGGATTCTGGTGAGTGGTAAGGCAGAAGATTTTGCTGAGGCTATCTTGACGACAGATACTTGTACCAAGACCTGTGTAGTCACAGAAGAGTTTGGCTCAGATCTGGTGACGATGGCGGGAGTGGCCAAGGGATCGGGCATGATTCATCCGAATATGGCAACTATGCTGGCCTTTATCACCTGTGATGCTAATATTTCAAGCGCTACCTTGCAAGCGGCTCTCAGCCAGCATGTTGAGACGACTTTCAACCAAATCACGGTGGATGGAGATACATCGACCAATGACATGGTATTAGTCATGGCAAATGGCTGCCGACAAAACGAAGAAATTCTACCAGATACGGAAGAATTTGAAAAGTTTTCTAAGATGCTTCGCTATCTTATGGCTGACTTGGCTAAGAAAATTGCTAAGGATGGCGAAGGAGCAACCAAACTGATTGAAGTTAATATGCGGCACGCTAAGGATGAACAGAGCGGCCGTATGATTGCCAAGAGTGTTGTTGGCTCTAGCTTGGTTAAAACTGCCATTTTTGGTCAAGATCCCAATTGGGGCCGAATCTTAGCAGCTATCGGCTATGCGGGAGCAGATGTCTCAGTGGACAATATTGATATTTGGATTGAGGGGATTCCAGTCATGCAGGCTTCAAGCCCTGTGGCTTTTGACCCCGAGGAGACGAGTGATGCCATGGCTGGGGAGCTGCTGACCTTGACCATTGACCTACACGATGGGGACGCTGAAGCTCAGGCCTGGGGCTGCGATCTATCCTATGATTATGTGAAAATCAATGCCCTCTATAGAACCTAAGGAGAAATGCAATGAAAGATGTGATTGTTATAAAAATTGGCGGTGTTGCTGCGCAAAAGCTGTCTGATAAGTTTATCAAGCAAATGCAAGCATGGATCGCAGCTGGTAAGAAAATCGTGGTCGTTCATGGGGGCGGTCTGGTCATAAACCAACTTATGAAAGAGCGCCAGCTGCCTACTCGCAAGGTTAAGGGGTTGCGGGTGACAGCTAAGTCTGACTTACCCATCATTGAGCAGGCCTTGCTAGGTCAAGTCGGCCGGACGCTGGCACAAGAACTGAATGATTCAGATATTGAAAGCCTTCAGTTGATTTCACGCTTGGGAAAGACAGTTTCGGCAGATTTTATCGATAAAGAGCTCTATGGCTATGTCGGTCAGGTGACGGCCATTCAAACTGCTTATCTAGAGCAGCTGCTGGATGCGGACATGGTCCCAGTATTGGCTTCGCTAGGGGAAAATGCAGCTGGTGAGCTCTTAAATATCAATGCAGACTATTTGGCTGCGGCAGTTGCTAGCAGCTTGCAGGCAGAGAAGCTGATCCTGATGACAGATATAGAAGGAGTTTTAGAGGATAAAAAAGTCCTGCCTCAGCTTCTGACCAGTCAGGTGTCCAAGAAGATTCAGACAGGTGTCATCAAGGGCGGCATGATTCCTAAGATCGAGAGTGCTGTTCAGACTGTGCTTTCCGGTGTCGGACAGGTTCTGATTGGCGATAATCTTTTGACGGGCACCTTGATAGCAGAGGGATAACGATGACTTATTTATTTGAAAACTACAAGCGGGCGCCTATTGAGTTTGTTAAAGCAGAGGGCTCCTATCTGATTGACAGTGAGGGAAAGGCTTATTTGGACTTTTCATCGGGTATTGGTGTAACCAATCTTGGCTTTCACCCGCAGGTCCAGCAGGCTTTGATCCAGCAAGCAGGGCGCATCTGGCACAGTCCCAATCTCTATCTTAGCTCTCTGCAAGAACAGGTGGCTCAGGAACTGGCAGGTTCTTATGATTATTTGGCTTTTTTCTGCAATAGCGGTGCAGAAGCCAATGAAGCAGCTATTAAGCTAGCCCGCAAAGCTACTGGCAAGCAAGGTATTGTCACTTTTCAGCAATCCTTTCATGGTCGGACCTTTGGCGCTATGGCCGCAACAGGACAGGATAAGATTAAGGAAGGATTTGGTGATGGGGTGCCCCATTTCAGCTATGCGGTTTACAATGATTTGGCCAGCGTAGAAGACTTGGTCAATCAGGATACGGCAGCTGTCATGCTGGAATTGGTCCAAGGAGAATCAGGAGTTCGTCCAGCAGAAGCAGCCTTTGTCAAAGACTTGGCAGATTTTTGCCAACGAGAGGGGATTTTACTGATTGTTGATGAGGTACAGACAGGTATGGGGCGCACGGGTCAGCTTTATTCCTTTGAGCACTATGGGATTATACCGGATATTGTGACACTGGCTAAGGGGCTGGCCAATGGCCTGCCCGCAGGCGCTCTATTAGGAAAATCCAGCTTGGCTCCTGCTTTTGGACCTGGCAGTCATGGCTCTACCTTTGGTGGCAATAGATTAGCCATGGCAGCCGCCTTGGAGACCTTGCATACCATGAAAGAGGCAGGCTTTATGGAAGAAGTCAGGTCTAAGAGTGCCATCTTACTGGAGCAGCTGCAGTTTGCTTTTCAGGACCATCCAAAGATTTCTGCTGTTCGAGGCCTGGGCATGATGATTGGGATTGAAACAAGTATTAGCCTGTCAAAGATTGTTGAAGCCGCTCGTCAGAAGGGCTTGATTATCCTGACAGCCGGAGAAAATGTTATCCGTCTCCTGCCACCATTGACTATCAGCAGGGAGGAAATCCAGCAGGGGATTGCTGTTTTAAAAGAAGTATTTTCAGAAATTGATGAATAAAGGAAAAGGATTCAGTTTGAGCTGGATTCTTTTTTGTCTATGATAATAGTGTTTTTGACAATGATTATTATTTTTTTGACAAAGATACTTGTCAAAAAGAAAAGAATCTGTTACAATACTTTTGAACAGAAAATGGAGGGACGCTTATGAATGCATTCTTATGGTTCTTGCTTCCGATGACTTTTATGGTTTTTATCTTTGGGCTTGATTCTTCCAATAAGCTAAAACGGATGCAGGGACGGATAAAGTCTTTAGAAAGAAAAAGAAAGGGGAACAAAACAATGTCACAATTTTTAAAAGAAATGATTGGAAAGAAGCCGACAATTATGAGCGAGTCAATTGGAACCAATAACTGGCTGGTAAACTGGCTGGTAGTGGATGTGGATGAAGAATGGGTCAAGCTGAGCATGACAGATAAAAAAGGTCAGACCAAGACCAAGCTGATTCGTATTGAAGACATTCGGTCTATCGAGCTTTAGGAGAAGTGGAGGATTTTAATGAAATTAAGAAATCGACTCAAGGAGTTGAGGGCGCGTGACGGTCTCAACCAGACAGAACTGGCTAGGCTGGCCGGTGTTTCCAGGCAGACAATCAGCCTTATAGAGAGAGGCGAATATACCCCATCGATTGTGATTGCCCTTAAGATTGCCCATATTTTCAATGAAAATGTTGAGAATATCTTTCGGCTGGTGGAGGAGGAAGCAGAATGAAGAGACGATTAGAATTCATTTCAAGAGGAGCTAAAACAGTCCTTCAGTCTCAGCATTCTTGTATCATCTATTGTAAAAAAATAAAGGAGAAGAAGTCGTGAAAGAGCAAAAACGTATATCTACACCGAAAAGAGTTTTATATAATGTCCTTATATTGCTAGCTGGAGCTTTAATAGGTGGTCTGTCTATTTTGTTTTCGGAAACTGGTCTGCTAAAAAGCATCAGTTGGTCGACTATTTTTTCTGTTCAACTGCTGCGCCAGCTAGGTAGGGCCAGCCTTATCCTCCTCTATCCATTGGTCTTTTTCTTGATTTATCGGACTCGTAAATACAATGAAGCCTATGAAAAAGAAGCAGATGAGGATAAGAATTATGAATGGTACCGGCTAACCTTTAAAAATCTGGAATATGCGACTATTGTCTTTAATATCAGCAGTGCTATCGTTCTTTTTACGATTTTAGTTGGAGGTGTTTTTATTGGAAATATCACTAATCATAAGAGCCCTCTTCAGTGGAGTCTTATAGATTATGCGATTGCCTTTCTTTATATTATTTTGCAAGTTTTCTTTTTAAAGACAGTTCAGAAGGTGCGGCACTATAAGCTATCAGCCTTTCCGACTACTGAGGAAATAAAAGAATTTGCCCTCTCTTATGATGAGTCAGAGCTGCAAGCCAATTATGAACAGTGCTATCTCATTCTCTTCAATGTAAATCAGAGACTTCTGCCAGCCCTCTATGTCATTTTAGGGATAGTGGGAACTTTCACACCTCTCAATGTTGTTTCTGGCTTTGTCGTCATCGTGGTAATCCATATTTATATCAATCTTATGTATTATCCAATGGTAAGAAAATATTTCAAATAAGCTTATTTCCCGATGAAAGGCGGAAATTATGAAACTACTGAAAGAACTTGATTTTATCCATAATAAAAAGGTCAATCTGGCTCTGAATATAACGGCTGTATTGCTAATCTTCCCTTTTCTAGCCCTCTTTACCTGGATTGCTATTCTAATGTATGGCAAGGGCAGCGAAGTTTTTCATTTCTTTGACTTATTCTACCTCCTTGTTCTAATGGTCATCCATGAGCTGATCCACGGCTTTTTCTTCAAGGTCTTGGGGGATGAAAATACCAAGGTCAAGTTTGGTTTTAAGAGCGGCATGGCCTATGCGACCAGCCCAGGCAGTCGTTACAGTCGGAAAAGGATGCTCGTCATTATTCTGGCACCTTTCTTTCTGATTAGCCTAGCCCTGACCTTGATCTATGGCTTGCATATTCTGACTGCGGCTTCTTATATCGTCCTTGCTAGCTTCCATGCAGCCGGCTGTGCAGGAGATTTTTTCCTTGCTGCCGCTATTCTCCGGCAGAAAGGGGAAATCGCTGTTGAGGATACGGAGGTCGGAATCAATATTTATCAAAAGGAGAATACAAAATGAACAACTTCAAATCAATTGCTTTAGGACTTGTAAAATGGTTAGGCTTAATTGCTCTTAGCCTCCTTATAAATGCTGCTCCGATGCTATTCTTAAGGCACGGGAAGAATTTACCTATTTATGCAGAAATCTTATTGGTAGCCTTGTATCTGATTTTAGTTTTCCTGATTTTCCGTAGCTTATGGCGGCGATATCAGAAGCGTGTGTCTGAAGAAAAGAAAAAATTCAAACTGTCTGGTAAGGACATCGGTTTTGCTTTTCTATTCTTTTTCCTTGCCAGAGTGGCTGCTATTGTTGGTGTTTATCTTAATCTCATCCTGAGCGGCAATTCCTCAACCACTAATGACAGCGCCATACAAGGGCTGGGGGGAATGATGTCTTCGCAGCATATCTTTTTTGCCTTGCTCTTTGTTGCAACGATTGCTTTTATCGCTCCTATCATGGAAGAATTAATTTTCCGCGGTTTTGGGACTGCCTTCTTTTTCAAAAATAATCAAAAAGTTTTGCCTGCTATTGTGACTTCTGTGGTCTTCACTCTGCCTCATATCACCCAATTGACAGAGTTCCCAATTTATTTTGCACTTGGACTGGTTCTTTATTTGTCCTATGCTCGTCGGGGGAATATAAAAGATTCCATGTTGGTGCATATCCTGAACAATCTCCCCATGGCTATAATACTGCTGCTAGCTATGTTTAAGTAAATCAATCTATAAGGAATCACTATGAAATTAAAAACTTTCTTTACTAATTTTGGCCTTTATATTCTTGTCCTCTTATCCTATTTTTATATCTTTTCGGCTATAGTTGTCTTCACTATAGGTTCCCTGACAGGAGGACTTTCTCAATTATTGATTTTGCTGATTTTTGTCATACTTGCGAGTCTCTATTCTTTTGCCATGTGGAAATGGTACCAGAAAGATTTGAAACTGGAAATCAAAAATACCAAGCTGACCAGCTCTATCTGGCTTCCCAGCGTTCTCTTGCTTGCTTTTATCATCTTCCAGCAGCTCGTTCCTATTGAATCTTCTGCCAATCAGAACACTGCTGTACAGTTGATTCAGCAGCAGCCAGCTTTTGCCTTCCTATACATGGTAATCTTTGCTCCTATTCTTGAAGAGTTGCTGACGCGAGGATTTTTGGCTAAGTTTCTCTTTCCCGACCAAAATAGCTTGGCGAAAATCCTGCTCTATTTAACTGTATCTGCCAGCTTTTTCTCTCTTCTGCACATGCCGGGCAATCTAGTTCAGTTTCTGGTCTACTTCATCTTGGGAGCAATTTTCGGCCTAGGCTATCTATATAAAAAGGACCTGCGCTACTCAATGGGCCTACATTTGGCCAATAATCTCATTGCCTTTGTTCTCATTGTCTTCTTTTAATAGAAAAACTAAATATAAGACAGCACTTCTAAAATTAGGCAGAAAAGTCTAATGGCAGAGGTGTTTTTCTGTGAAATCAATTCGAAATACCAAGTTGATTTTCTTCTGCATAGAAAAGTCATAGTTTCAAATATTTGTGAAAGTGTTTTCCAGATGGTATAATGAGCTATCAAATGAAAAGAGGTTTCCTTATGTCTAAAGTCCTATTGATTGTCAACCCTAGCTCGGGAGGTGAAAAAGCCAAGTCCTATGAAGACTTGGCAAGAGAAAAACTGGCAGAATGTTTTGATGAGGTAGTGGTTAAGCATACTGAAAAAGGCGGAGACGCAGCAGCTTTTGCTAAGCAAGCCGCAGAAGACCATTATGATAGCGTCTTTGTCATGGGTGGCGATGGAACAGTCAATGAAGGAATCAGCGGTCTGGCTGAACTAGACTATCGTCCGACCTTTGGCTTCTTTCCACTAGGTACGGTCAATGACTTGGCGCGTGCTCTCGACATTCCCCTGGACGCTGAAGAAGCCATCCAAAATCTCGATATCAGCAAAGTCAAGCCGCTTGATATCGGCAAGATTAATGACCAGTATTTTATGAATGTGGTTGCCATTGGAACCATTCCAGAGTCGATTAACAACGTAGATTCTGAAGACAAGACCAAGTGGGGCAAGTTTGCCTACTTTATCTCTGGTTTCAAGCAGTTGATGGATACTAGTTTTTACGAATTTCACTTAAAGATTGATGGAGAAGAGCGTACGATAAAGAGCAGCACACTCTTGATTGGCTCTACCAACTCAATCGGAGGTTTCGAGAGCATTCTCCCTGAAGCTACTGTCAATGATGGCTTGCTTCATCTTTTGTATCTTAAGGATAAAAACCTCTTGGACACCTTGGTTTCTGTGCCGGATTTGATTTCAGGCAATGGAGAAGAAAGTGATAATATCGAGTATCTGACCTTTAAGGAAATCACAGTTGAGTTGGCTGATGACAAGGCAGAGCTCAGCGTCAACGTTGACGGAGATGAGGGCGACCAATTGCCAGTAACGATTCGTGTCTTACCATCTCACTTGAATGTGTATTACTAATTATTTTGGGAAGTTCAGAAAAGCTAGATGATATTTACTTTCTCTGTTCTCCTTACTAGTTTAGACTACAAAACCCCTCTTTCCGTAATTTGGAAAGAGGGGTTCTTCGTCTTATAAACCGTAATTATAGTCGTCGTCCTGCATGGCTTCAACTTCGCCCAGTAGGTAGCCGTTACCTACTTGGGAGAAGAAGTCATGGTTGGAAGTACCAGTTGAAATACCGTTCATGACGATAGGGTTGACATCGTCCGCTGAGTCTGGGAAGAGTGGATCTTGTCCCAGATTCATCAGAGCCTTGTTGGCATTGTAGCGCAGGAAGGTCTTGACCTCTTCGGTCCAGCCGACTGTGTCATACAGGCTTTCAGTGTAGCCTTCTTCATTTTCATAGAGGGTGTAGAGCAGGTCGTACATCCATTCTTTGAGTTTTTCTTGCTCGTCTTCTGGCAATTCGTTAAAAGCTAGCTGGAACTTATAGCCGATATAGGTTCCATGGACAGACTCGTCACGGATAATCAGCTTGATAATTTCAGCAACGTTAGCCAGCTTGTTATTACCCAGATAGTAGAGCGGAGTAAAGAAACCAGAGTAAAAGAGGAATGTTTCCAAGAAAACGCTGGCTATTTTCTTTTCCAGAGCTGTACCGTTCAGGTAAATTTCGTTGATAATCTCAGCTTTCTTTTGCAAGTATGGATTGGTGTTGGTCCAGGCAAAGATTTCATCGATTTCTGACTTGGTGTTAAGCGTAGAAAAGATAGAAGAGTAGGACTTGGCGTGAACGGACTCCATAAATTGGATGTTGTTGAAGACAGCTTCTTCGTGAGCAGTGCGGACATCCTTACGCAGGGCATCCACACCAGACTCAGACTGGAGGGTATCCAGCAGCGTCAGGCCGCCGAAGACCTTGCCGACCAGGTCTTTTTCCTTGTGGGATAGCTTTCTCCAGTCATCCAGGTCATTGGATAGGGGAATCCGTGTATCCAGCCAGAATTGCTCAGTCAGTTTTTCCCAGGTGGACTTATCGATGACATCTTCAATAGCGTTCCAGTTAATGGCTTTGTAGTAAGTTTGCATTCTTTCTCCTTTAGTAGATGGTACGACCTGACGTGGTATCAGCTATCACTTCTTGGATACTGTCCCAATATTCCACGATTTTACCTTCCTGTCCATGATGAGGAAAGTAAAATTGTGACGTGGTCGAATTTCCTTTTCTTTTTCTAAAATCTCTTGTTAGATCACACAGCTTTCACAATGGTTGGCACCTACTTCGCCGCCATCATCAGTGAAGGTGCGGACGTAGTAGATGGACTTGATACCCTTGTTGAAGGCATAGTTACGTAGGATAGAAAGATCGCGGGTTGTTTGCTTGCTTTCTTTTTTCCATTCGTAGAGGCCCTGAGGGATATCGCTGCGCATAAAGAGAGTCAGGGAAAGACCTTGGTCTACGTGCTCAGTTGCGGCTGCATAGACATCAATAACCTTGCGCATGTCCATGTCATAAGCACTGGTGTAGTAAGGGATAGTCTCAGTTGACAGGCCAGCAGCAGGATAGTAGATCTTACCGATTTTCTTTTCTTGACGTTCTTCGATCCGCTGGGTAATTGGATGGATTGAAGCAGAAACATCATTGATATAGCTGATAGAGCCATTTGGTGCAACTGCTAGGCGGTTTTGGTGGTAGAGACCATCAGCCTTGACCTTGTCGCGCAACTCTGCCCAATCTTCTGCAGACGGGATAAAGATACCTGCGAAGAGTTCTTTGACACGGTCAGATTTAGGTACAAATTCACCCGTCAGGTATTTGTCAAAGTAAGTACCGTTGGCATAATCAGATTTTTCAAAGTTATGGAAGGTCACGCCACGCTCGCGAGCGATATTGTTAGACTCAACTAAGGTCCAGTAGTTCATGAGCATAAAGTAGATGCTTGTGAACTCTACAGCTTCCGCTGATCCATAATCGATCAACTGCTGAGCCAAATAGCTGTGCAGTCCCATAGCTCCCAGACCAAAGGTATGGGCTAAGCTATTGCCATTGTCAATAGAAGGAACAGCTGTGATATGCGAGCTGTCTGTGACAAAGGTCAGGGCGCGTGTCATAGTTCGGATGGATTTTCCGAAGTCAGGCGAAGTCATCATGTTGACAACGTTGGTAGACCCTAAGTTACATGACACATCTGTTCCTAGGTGAAGATACTCTTGCGCATCATTCAAAAGGCTAGGCTCTTGCACCTGCAGGATTTCAGAGCAAAGGTTACTCATGACGATTTTACCGTCAATTGGATTTGAACGATTGGCCGTATCAATGTTTACGACATAAGGATAGCCAGATTCTTGTTGGAGCTTAGAAATTTCTGTTTCCAAATCACGGGCCTTGATCTTGGTCTTAGTGATATTTGGATTAGCGACCAATTCATCGTATTTTTCAGTGATGTCAAGGTAGGCAAATGGCACGCCATACTCGCGTTCAACAGAATATGGGCTGAAGAGGTACATTTCTTCATTCTTACGCGCTAATTCATAGAACTTATCCGGAATGACAACACCGAGTGAGAGGGTTTTAACCCGAACTTTTTCGTCAGCATTTTCTTTCTTAGTAGAAAGGAAGGCGATGATATCTGGGTGGAAGACATTGAGGTAAACAACCCCAGCTCCCTGACGTTGCCCCAGTTGGTTAGAGTAAGAGAAGCTGTCCTCAAAGAGTTTCATAACAGGCACAACACCAGATGCAGCTCCTTCATAACCCTTGATAGGTGCTCCAGCTTCCCGCAGATTGCTGAGGGAAATACCGACCCCGCCTCCGATACGAGACAATTGCAGGGCAGAGTTGATGGAGCGGCCGATTGAGTTCATATCATCTGTTACTTGGATGAGGAAGCAAGAAACCAATTCACCGCGACGAGCCCGACCAGCGTTAAGGAAGCTTGGTGTAGCCGGTTGGTAGCGTTGGTGGATGATTTCATTAGCAATATCCTTGGCAATGGCCTCATCTCCGTTGGCAAAGTAGAGGGCGTTGAAGAGTACCCGATCTTCCATGCTTTCTAGGTAGTATTCACCATCATTGGTCTTCAGTGCATACTGGTTGTAGAACTTATAGGCAGCCATGAAAGATTTAAACTTGAAATCTTGAGCATGGATAAAAGCAGTCAGCTCCTCAATGTATTCCGGAGAGTAGAGCTGGATAAATTCCTTTTCCAAATAGTTTTCTTCTATTAAGTATTCAATCTTTTCTGTAATAGAAGAAAATTGCTTGGTGTTCGGCTCAACATTTTCCTTAAAGAAAGCCTCCAGAGCTTCTTTGTCCTTATGGAGCATAATCTGTCCGTTAATCGGACGGTTGATTTCGTTGTTGAGTCGGAAGTATGTCACATCCTCTAAATGTTTGAGTCCCATGTTTTCCCTTTTCTATATAAATAAGATAATTAGCTAGCGGAAAAAGTTCCGCCTTACAAAAGAAACGGCTCCTATGAGCATAGGAGCTGCAGTTTGCCCTGATAATATGTCCTTAGTTTATCTCCCGATCAAGGCGCGCTGCCCTCAAAATAAACCACATTAAGACAGTTTTTTCAATTTACCAGGTTGGAAACCAGAAAATGCTTCAGTTGCTGTCTGAATCACAGGAGCAGCATTGAAACCAAGATCTTTGACATGGTCAATAAATTCTGGCTGCTCGTCCAAATTGATTTCGCGGTATTCTACATGATTAGTATCTAAGAAGCGCTTGGTCATTTTGCACTGAACGCAGTTATTTTTTGAGTAAATAGTTACCATTAAAGATTCCTCTAAACTTTCTTTTTTTCTTTTAAATAATACGAACCTAGTATATCTAAAAGCAAATAGAATGTCAATAGTTTTGAACTAAATATTGTGTGATATTTTGTTATAGGATAGATTACAATACAATATATAGTGTTTGTATAAACAATGAAAAGAAGTGAAAAATTGCAGAAAGAGAGCAAAATGCTGTTGCGGCAATGCTTAAACAAGTCTTAAAACTTTAGATAAATGACTGGTAGATTTTCCTCCCAAAAACCAAAATCCAATATCTTGTGTTAAAGAATTTAGGGAATCACTAGGAGGAGTAGAGGGAGAAGTTTTTGGATCTGAATTCGAGCTGGATATTTTTTATTGGAATGTAAAAACTCCCTGCAAATGTCGCTGCAGGGAGCTAGGGATAACATGTTATTTTTTAGTAGGCAGCCCACCATTGATAAAGAGACCAGTAGAGAATATTAGCGACCATGATTAGAGAGGATAGGCTGGCAATACTAGTGATAAATAATTTACTCTTACTCCATTTTTCCTTGTTTTGAAGATAGAAAGGATAAAGAGAGCCGATTGCAAGAAGCAGAGCTAGAATGGCTAATGTTATAAAGTTCCAGTTATAGTCAGCATCTGCAGCATTCATAAGTTTAGTAAAGATATTGAATAGGTTGAAGGGGATGCTTAAAATAGCGGCATTGGTTAGGTATATCCATATTTTCCATGCTAATGAAGTCTTCTTTTGGGATTTTTTAGGATAAGGCGATAAAGATCGATACCTGCATTGCTAAGGAGACTAATCGCACTAAACAAAATAGCCAATCCAGCAAGAAGGAGCATCCCATAATCTTTGATAAGATCCCAATTAGATTGCCGAAGTGCATCGCCATAAACTATCGTGATTTTTTCTTGTCCTTGAGATTCACTAGCGACCCAGAAATTTCCATTGAGCTGAGCAGCATCTGCTTTTTCATTAATATAGTAGGTATATCCCGGAATTGTTCTTAAGAAAGAGAAGGGACCACTATTGAAAGTACGGGCGTTGCGATAGTAACCAGGATGGAACTTTGCATAAGATTGTTTATTTGGAGATTTTTTAGGACCAAATACTAGCTCGGGCATCTTGTAATTATAGATTTTTTCTTGAAATTGGTTTGTCATAATGACTTGGCCAATACCAGACTCTAAGTCAAGTAAAATGTAAGAAGAAAATCCTCCAGAATTGCCGCCGTGTCCAATAACTCTGACACCATATTCTTGATACCAAAATCCGTGTGCATTCAGAGGAATATCCGTACCTGGGTAGGTAGAGCTTGCAGTATATAGAGTCTTCCAAGTTTCAGGATGTTTGAAAAGTTCTTTCTTTTTTAGAAGGGCTTGGGCAAATTTCTGCAAGTCATCTAGGGTTCCTGTGGCACGGCCGACAGGATAGAGACTCAGTTCAAAGTCTGAATCTTTTTTATAATTTCCATTAGCATCATAGCTCTTGACTTCTTTATGTTTTTTATAGACATATGCATTATCGGACAAGTCAGGCAAAATAGCCGTTTTTTCCATCTCTAAGGGTTTAAAGATGTGCTCATGGGCATAGTCGGCAAATGATTGTCCAATAATTCGCTCAACAATATAAGCGGCTAGTCCGGTACCAAAGTTAGAATAGGCAGTAGTTGTACCTGGTTCAAATACTTGATTGGGTTGTCTGGTCTTCATCAGTTCTTCAATACTTTTATCCCCTTTTAGGTAAGTATTTTGCTCGTCAAATCCGGCTTGATGATTCATCAAATCTAGCATAGTAATAGGTTTATCGAAATTTAAATGTTTGAGAAAGTTCTTGGGCAGGTAGTTTTTTATATCAGTCTCAAGATCAATTTTTCCTTCTTCCCAGAGCTGCATGACAGATATCCAGACAGTCAGCTTAGTGATAGAACCCCATTCAAAAATGGTGCTATCATCAGCTTTGGTCTGTTTTTCCTTATCAATATAGCCGAAATTTCCTCGATAAATGGTTCCATTTGTATCAAAAACAGCTGTTTCCATAGCAGCGGATGTCTTTTCATTTTTTTTATAAAAATCTTCTATCTTTTGACCAATCTGTTCATAGCTATCCCCTGTAGGTAAAGTCTTACTATCCGCCAATACAGGGCTTGGAATGATAATGCTAAGTACAGGGAGTAGTGAGCAGATGAATAATAGTAATTTCTTCATAGCGTCTTCCTTTCGTAAAAATAGAGACTGGACCGTCTATAACCTCTATTTCTTTTCCATTAAATATAGCGCGCCTTCAATAGACAGAAGAAATAGAGAAATCAGTTCTTTTCTATAAAAAAGATTGCAATTGTAGCTAAAGTAAGATATATTTAACGAGTAGCTACAAAACAATTATACCATATGACTAAAATTGTGTAAATAGTCATATACGATTTTTAAAAAGAAAGGAAAACTATGCCAAAAGGGTTTACAATAGAAGAAAAGAGAATATTAATTGAAAAATTTAAGGATGCTTGCAGTCAAAGCTGGATGAATTTTGGCTATAAGAAAACGAGTGTTGATATTCTCTGTCAAGAAGTTGGGATTGCAAAAGGTTCCTTTTATACCTTTTTTAAAAATAAAGAAGAGCTCTTCTTTCAGGTTTATCGCGATGCACAAGATAGGATTTTTTCCATTTTTGAAGCTATTTTGAAGGAAAATCCATCAAAGGAGGGGCTGTCTAAAGCTTTGAAGGCAGTTTTTAAAGAGTATGAAAAAAGTACATTTGTCTTTGATACAAAGAATCCTGATTACTTAAACTTTAATAATAAACTGAATCTTGAACAGCGACAAGAAATTGATGCTCAAACGGCTCGTCTGAATGAAGAAATTTTTTCTCAGTCCTTTCTAAGTTTAAAGATTGATAAGGATTTAGCTATTTCTGTTTTATTTGCAACTATGTCTACCATTACACATAAGGATCAGTTACCTGTTGATATTGAACAAGTTTTTGATTTTATGATTGAAAATTTGGTGGAAGTCATTTTTGAATAAAGCTTGGTGAGTGTGGGCTTTAGCTTTGAAATTCTACCTTCAATATAATAAGAAGTGCTTTCATTTCCTAAGAAATATTTTGTAAGCGGGCCATAAAATTCTTGAAAAAGATTTCAAAAGGTGATATAATATCAACTTGTAAGGGTTATCACAATAACTCAAAAAGAATTATTTAAAAGGAGAGTCTAACTATGGCTTCTAAAGATTTCCACATTGTAGCAGAAACAGGTATTCACGCACGTCCAGCAACTTTGTTGGTTCAAACTGCTAGCAAATTCGCTTCAGACATCACGCTTGAATACAAAGGTAAATCAGTAAATCTGAAATCAATTATGGGTGTTATGAGTCTTGGTGTAGGTCAAGGTGCAGACGTAGTTATCTCAGCTGAAGGTGCAGATGCAGACGATGCTATCGCTGCAATCTCCGAAACAATGGAAAAAGAAGGATTGGCTTAATATGACAGAAATGCTTAAAGGAATTGCAGCATCTGACGGTGTTGCCGTTGCTAAGGCATATCTATTAGTTCAACCGGATTTATCATTTGAGACTGTTTCAGTCGAAGATACGAATGCAGAAGAGGCTCGTTTGGATGCAGCTCTTGAAGCTTCACAGAACGAGCTTTCTGTTATCCGTGAGAAAGCAGTAGATAGCCTTGGTGAGGAAGCCGCTCAGGTGTTTGACGCTCACTTAATGGTGCTTGCTGACCCTGAAATGGTTGGGCAAATCAAAGAAACAATCCGTGCGAAAAAGACCAATGCAGAAGCTGGTCTGAAAGAAGTAACGGACATGTTTATCACTCTCTTTGAAAACATGGACGACAATCCATATATGCAAGAGCGTGCGGCAGATATCCGCGACGTGACGAAGCGTGTTCTTGCTAATCTTTTGGGCAAGAAATTGCCAAATCCAGCGTCTATCAATGAAGAATCAGTTGTCATTGCTCATGACTTGACTCCTTCTGATACTGCTCAGCTGGATAAGAAATTTGTTAAAGCTTTTGTAACCAATATCGGGGGCCGGACAAGCCACTCTGCAATTATGGCGCGTACGCTTGAAATCGCAGCAGTATTGGGAACTAATAACATTACTGAGCTTGTAAAAGACGGCGATGTGATTGCAGCTAACGGTATCACTGGTGAAGTGATTATCAATCCAACTGAAGATCAAATCGCAGCATTCAAGGCAGCTGGTGAGGCTTATGCTAAGCAAAAAGCTGAATGGGAATTGCTTAAAGATGCTCAGACTGTGACTGCAGATGGTAAGCACTTCGAATTGGCTGCCAATATCGGTACGCCAAAAGACGTTGAAGGTGTCAATGCTAACGGTGCAGAAGCAGTTGGTCTTTATCGGACTGAGTTCCTTTATATGGATTCTCAAGACTTCCCGACAGAAGATGAGCAGTATGAAGCATACAAGGCTGTGCTTGAAGGCATGAATGGAAAACCAGTGGTTGTTCGTACGATGGACATCGGTGGAGATAAGGAGCTTCCTTACTTCGATATGCCGCATGAAATGAACCCGTTCCTCGGTTTCCGTGCTTTGCGTATCTCTATCTCTGAAACGGGTGATGCGATGTTCCGTACACAAATCCGCGCTCTCTTGCGTGCTTCTGTACATGGACAATTGCGCATCATGTTCCCAATGGTGGCCCTTCTGACAGAATTCCGCAAAGCTAAAGCGGTTTATGACGAAGAGAAAGCTAAGCTGCAAGCTGAAGGCGTTGCAGTAGCAGACAATATCCAAGTGGGTATCATGATTGAAATCCCAGCAGCAGCTATGCTGGCGGATCAATTTGCCAAGGAAGTAGACTTCTTCTCAATCGGTACCAACGACTTGATCCAGTACACTATGGCAGCTGACCGGATGAATGAGCAAGTCTCTTACCTCTATCAACCTTACAACCCATCTATCCTTCGCTTGATTAACAATGTTATCAAGGCAGCTCATGCTGAAGGCAAGTGGGCAGGTATGTGTGGAGAAATGGCCGGCGACCAAACAGCGGTGCCATTGCTCGTAGGTATGGGCTTGGATGAATTCTCTATGAGTGCGACTTCTGTCCTTCGGACTCGTAGCCTCATGAAGAAGCTGGATACGAAGAAGATGCAAGAATTGGCTCAGCGTGCATTGACTGAATGTGCAACGATGGAAGAAGTTCTTGCGCTTGAAAAAGAATATCTCGACTTCGATTAATCTGAAAAATTAAGATCAGGAAAAAATTCCTGGTCTTTTTTTGTTGTGGCCTCATATGTAAGAGGGAGCAAAAAGTGGAAACCAAAGAAAAAAATAGCAAATAAGCAAGTAGAATATGAACGGACTAAGATAATCTATTTAATTTGTGAAAAAATTCCTTAAATTCACGGATTTTAGTTGAAATTTTCAGAAAATTTGGTAAAATAATATTTAATAAAATTTTGGAGGGGACACGTGACACAATATAAAAACTATATAAATGGAGAGTGGAAAGTTTCTGAAAATGAAATTACCATTTCATCTCCTATCAACAATGAGACTTTAGGAACTGTTCCTGCCATGACTCAGGCAGAGGTAGACTATGCTATGGCGAGCGCTCGTGCAGCTTTGCCAGCTTGGAGAGCTCTTTCAGCAGTTGAACGTGCAGCTTATTTGCACAAGGTTGCGGGTATTTTGGAGCGTGATCAGGAGAAGATTGGTGAAATCCTTGCTAAAGAAGTTGCCAAGGGGATCAAAGCGGCAGTCGGAGAGGTAGTCCGGACAGCAGACTTGATTCGCTATGCAGCTGAAGAGGGCATTCGTATTCACGGTCAGGTTATGGAAGGTGGTGGCTTTGAAGCTGCCAGCAAGAAAAAACTAGCCGTAGTTCGCCGTGAACCTGTAGGAGTTGTATTGGCTATTGCGCCATTCAACTATCCAGTTAATCTGTCAGCTTCGAAAATTGCTCCTGCTCTTATCGGCGGAAATGTCGTGATGTTTAAGCCACCTACTCAAGGTTCAATCTCTGGTCTGCTCTTGGCTCAGGCTTTTGCTGAGGCTGGTCTGCCTGCTGGTGTTTTCAATACCATCACTGGCCGCGGTTCAGAAATCGGGGATTACATCATTGAGCATAAGGAAGTAAACTACATTAACTTTACTGGCTCCACTCCAATCGGTGAACGCATCGGTAAGTTGGCTGGTATGCGTCCAATTATGCTTGAATTGGGTGGTAAGGATGCTGCAGTCGTGCTAGAAGATGCTGACTTGGAGCATGCGGCTAAGCAGATTGTTGGTGGGGCATACAGTTATTCCGGCCAGCGCTGTACGGCTATTAAACGTGTCATTGTCATGGAGAGCGTAGCAGATAAATTAGCGGCGCTGATTAAGGCAGAAGTAGAGAAACTGACGGTTGGTGATCCCTTTGATAATGCGGATATCACACCAGTCATTGATCATGCATCAGCAGATTTCATCTGGGGCTTGATTGAAGATGCTCAAGAAAAAGGAGCGTCAGCCTTGACAGAAATCAAACGTGAAGCAAATCTCATCTGGCCTGCCTTGTTTGACCATGTGACACTGGATATGAAAGTAGCTTGGGAAGAGCCGTTTGGTCCTGTTCTTCCGATTATTCGTGTGACTTCCGTTGAAGAGGCTATCCAGATCTGTAACCAGTCAGAATTTGGTCTTCAATCTTCAGTCTTTACAAATGATTTCCCGAAAGCATTTGAAATAGCTGAAAAACTGGAAGTGGGTACTGTACATATCAATAATAAGACCCAGCGTGGTCCAGATAACTTCCCATTCCTTGGTCTTAAGGGGTCTGGAGCCGGAGTGCAAGGGATTCGTTACAGTATCGAAGCCATGACACAAGTGAAATCTATCGTGTTTGATGTGAAATAATGAGAAAGGCGGCTTTGTGCGGCCTTTTTTCTTACCTTGATGAACTTGTAAATCTAACAAGGTTATCGAACCATTTGAAAAGAACCAAGCATTTATATACTTAATTGCTTATTATCTTAAAATGTAAATTTACATATTGGTCTATATCTTTATGAAAATTTTCATCTTTTCCTTGTCTGGAGTAGGGGCTATATTTAGAGAAAAAGGAATGAAAAATGATTAAGGAATACAAAATGCAGTGGTTTCCATCTTATTTATTCCTAATTTCAGCTAATGTTCGGTTCTGGTAATTTTCCGTAAGGATATTTGAAATTTACTTGAAAAAGAGATAAAAATAATGTAGAATAGTATTATAGAAAACGCTTACAAATAGAAAGGTGATTGCATGGATAAGAACGAAGCATTAAGAACCTTTACAACAGGTGAAAACTTTCATTTACAGCATTATCTAGGGGCGCATCAGGATGAAGTGGACGGCAAGTCTGGCTACTCTTTCCGCGTTTGGGCGCCTAATGCTCAGAGTGTCCATTTGATTGGAGATTTCACCAATTGGTATGAAGAGCAGATTCCTATGGTCCGAAATGAAGCGGGCGTTTGGGAAGTCTTCACGGAGCTGCCTAAGGAAGGAGATATTTACAAGTACAATATCAAGCGCAGCAGTGGTCAGGAAATTTTGAAAATTGATCCGTTGGCTATCTATCTGGAAGAGCGTCCGGGCACTGGAGCAGTCATTCGCACTATTCCTGAAAAGAAATGGAAAGACGGTCTTTGGCTGGCACGCCGGAAGCGCTGGGGCTTCTTCTCTCGGCCGGTCAATATCTATGAAGTGCATGCCGGATCTTGGAAACGTAATGAAGACGGCAGTCCTTATAGCTTTACCCAGTTAAAGGAAGACTTGATTCCTTATCTGGTGGAGATGAACTACACACATGTGGAATTCATGCCGCTTATGGCTCATCCGCTGGGACTTAGCTGGGGCTATCAGCTTATGGGCTACTTCGCCTTTGAGCATACCTATGGCACACCTGAGCAATTTCAGGACTTTGTCGAAGAATGTCACTTGAACAATATCGGTGTCATTGTGGACTGGGTGCCAGGTCATTTCACCATTAATGATGATGCTTTGGCCTACTATGATGGGACACCGACTTTCGAGTATCAGGATCACGACCGCGCTCATAACTATGGCTGGGGTGCTCTCAACTTTGATTTGGGCAAGAATCAGGTTCAGTCTTTCTTGATTTCTAGCATTAAATTCTGGATTGATTTTTATCATCTGGATGGGATTCGGGTTGATGCGGTCAGCAATATGCTCTATCTGGACTATGACAGTGGTCCATGGCAGCCAAATAAAGATGGCGGCAATCGCAACTATGAAGGCTATTACTTCCTGCAGCGTCTCAATACGGTTATCAAATTAGCCCATCCTGATGTCATGATGATTGCAGAGGAAAGCTCCTCAGAAACCAAGATTACTGGTATGAGAGAGCTGGGTGGTCTTGGATTTGACTACAAGTGGAATATGGGCTGGATGAATGATATCCTTCGCTTCTACGAAGAAGATCCGATTTATCGTAAGTACGATTTTAATCTGGTGACCTTCAGCTTTATGTACGTTTTCTCTGAAAACTTCCTCCTGCCATTCTCGCATGATGAAGTGGTTCACGGCAAGAAGAGTCTTATGCACAAGATGTGGGGTGACCGTTACAATCAATTCGCAGGGCTCCGCAACTTGCTGACCTATCAGATCTGCCATCCGGGCAAGAAACTGCTCTTTATGGGCTCAGAATTTGGTCAGTTCCTAGAATGGAAGTCAGAAGAGCAACTAGAATGGTCGAATCTGGATGATCAGATGAACAAGAAGATGCAGGGCTTTACTGCTACACTCAATGCCTTCTATAAAGACAATCGTCCGCTTTGGGAAATTGATCTGAGCTACGATGGCATCGAAATCATTGATGCGGATAATACCGATCAAAGCGTCCTCTCCTTTATCCGTAAGACGGAAAAAGGAGATATGTTAGTTTGTATATTCAATATGGCGCCGGTAGAGCGAAAGAACTTTACCATCGGTGTTCCAGTGGCAGCCATTTATGAAGAAGTATGGAACACTGAATTAGAAGAATGGGGAGGTGTTTGGAAGGAACATAACGAAACAGTTCAGTCTCAAGAAGGACTTTGGAAAGATTATCCACAGACCTTGACCTTTACCTTGCCGGCTCTTGGGGCCAGCATCTGGAAGATCAAGCGTCGGATTGCTCGCAAAAATGTTAAAAAAGATTCCACAAAGGAGTAGTAGTCTATGAAGAATGAAATGCTAGCTTTGATTCTTGCCGGCGGGCAAGGAACTCGTCTTGGAAAGCTCACACAGAGTATCGCAAAACCAGCGGTACAGTTTGGCGGCCGCTATCGTATTATTGACTTCGCCTTGTCTAACTGTGCCAACTCCGGTATTCACAATGTCGGTGTCATTACTCAATACCAACCACTAGCTCTGAACAGTCATATCGGAAATGGTTCTAGCTGGGGGCTCGATGGTATTAACTCAGGCGTGTCCATTCTTCAGCCTTATTCTGCGAGCGAAGGAAATCGTTGGTTTGAAGGTACCAGCCATGCGATTTATCAAAATATCGACTATATCGACAGCATCAATCCTGAATATGTCCTGATTTTGTCTGGGGACCATATCTACAAGATGGACTATGATGACATGCTTCAGTCTCACAAGGACAACAATGCCAGCCTGACTGTTGCCGTTCTGGATGTGCCTCTCAAAGAAGCCAGCCGTTTTGGTATCATGAATACAGATGCTAATAATCGGATTGTTGAATTTGAAGAAAAACCAGAAAATCCTAAGTCCACCAAGGCTTCTATGGGGATTTATATCTTTGACTGGCAGCGTCTGCGCAATATGCTGGTAGCTGCTGAAAAGAGCAATGTGGATATGTCTGACTTTGGTAAGAATGTTATCCCTAACTACCTAGAATCTGGCGAAAGCGTTTATGCTTATGACTTTGCAGGCTATTGGAAAGACGTTGGTACAGTAGAGTCTCTCTGGGAAGCCAACATGGAATACATCAGCCCAGAAAATGCTCTAGATAGCCGCAATCGTCGCTGGAAGATTTATTCTCGCAACTTGATTTCTCCGCCAAACTTCATCAGTGAAAATTCCCATGTGGAAGATTCGCTGGTCGTTGATGGATGTTTCGTTGACGGTACAGTAAAACACTCTATCCTTTCTACTGGTGCTCAGGTCAAGAAGGGTGCAGTCATTGAAGACTCAGTCATCATGAGTGGAGCTGTTATTGGCAAAGACGCTAAGATTAAGCGGGCCATTATCGGCGAAGGTGCGATCATCTCTGATGGTGTAGAGATTGATGGTACAGAGGAAGTATATGTTGTCGGATACAACGAGAAAATGGGGGTACCAAAAGATGAAGATTGATAAATACTCAGCAATTTTAGGAAACACAGTCGGCTTCCATGATATGTCAACTTTGACAAATCATCGTCCAGTAGCCAGCTTGCCATTCGGTGGGAAATACCGTTTGATTGACTTCCCGCTTTCAAGTCTTGCCAATGCTGGTATCCGCAGTGTCTTTGGTATCTTCCAGCAGGACAATATTAGCTCTGTCTTTGACCATATTCGTTCTGGTCGTGAGTGGGGTCTGTCTACCTTGCTCAGCCACTATTACCTGGGAATCTACAATACTCGTGTAGAAAGTTCTACAGTCGGTGAGGAATACTATGACCAGCTTTTGACCTACCTCAAACGTTCTGGTTCCAACCAAACGGTTGCACTTAACTGCGATATCCTGGTTAATATTGACCTCAATCAAGTTTTCCATTTGCACAATACAACAGAGCAGCCGATTACAGTTGTCTACAAGAAATTGCATAAGGAAAATATTTCGGATGTGAACGCTGTTCTAGACATTGACGAGACAGACCATGTCAGAGGGCATAAACTCTTTGATGGTCGAGAAGATGTTGAGCTCTTCAATATGTCTACAGACATCTTTGTGGTAGATACCCCATGGCTGATTGAAAAGCTGGAAGAAGAAGCTAAGAAAGAGCATCCGCAAAAACTGCGCTATGTCCTGCGTGATTTAGCAACTCAGGAAGGGGCATTTGCCTACGAATATACAGGCTATCTGGCGAATATCTATTCTGTAGAGACCTACTACAGATCCAATATCGATATGCTTGAAAGTAAGAAATTCTACTCTCTCTTCAGTCCGAATCAAAAGATTTACACCAAGGTTAAGAATGAAGAGCCAACTTACTATGCTGAGTCTTCGAAAGTAGCTCGCTCTCAATTTGCGTCAGGAAGCATTGTGGAAGGTGAGGTCGTCAATTCTGTGATTTCGCGGAATACCAAGATTAAGACTGGAAGCAGTGTTAAATCCAGTGTTCTCTTCCCTCGAGTGAAAGTTGGAGAAAATGCAACTGTTGAGTACGCGATTGTGGACAAGGGTGTTGAAATTGCCGAAGGAGTGGTGATTCGCGGAACAGCAGAAGACCCAATTGTAGTCAAGAAGGGCCAAAAAGTTACAGAGGACATAATTCGATGAAGATTTTATTTGCAGCAGCAGAAGGAGCCCCATTTTCTAAGACAGGTGGTTTGGGAGACGTTATCGGCGCTCTCCCCAAATCACTGGTCAAGGCTGGCCATGAAGTTGGTGTTATTCTGCCTTACTATGACATGACCCATGCCAAATTTGGCGACCAGGTGGAAGACCTTTTCTACTTTGAAGTCAGTGTTGGCTGGCGCCGGCAGTATGTTGGGATCAAGCGACTGGTCTTGAACGGTGTGTCCTTCTATTTTATTGACAATCAGCATTATTTCTTCCGCGGCCATGTTTACGGGGATTTTGATGATGGTGAGCGTTTTGCCTACTTCCAGTTAGCAGCCGTAGAGCTGATGGAGCGGATTGATTTCATTCCGGATGTTCTGCATGTTCACGATTATCATACAGCCATGATTCCTTTCTTGGTTAAGGAAAAATACCATTGGATTCAAGCATATCAGAATATCAAGACTGTCTTAACCATTCATAATCTTGAGTTCCAAGGTCAATTCCCGGACAGTATGCTTTGGGAACTGTTTGGAGTGGGCTATGAGCGCTATGCAGATGGAACCCTGCGTTGGAATGACTGTCTCAACTGGATGAAGGCTGGTATTCTCTATGCGGACCGAGTGACGACTGTATCACCAAGCTATGCAGGTGAAATCCGTACACCGGAATTTGGCTGCAATTTGGATCAAATCCTGCGGATGGAGTCCGGTAAGTTGGTCGGAATTGTCAACGGTATTGATACAGATATCTATAATCCAGAAACGGATCCGTTATTAGCTCATCATTTTGACAAATCTGACTTATCTGGTAAACTAGAAAATAAGCGGGCTTTGCAAGAGAGAGTTGGTCTACCTGTGCGTGATGATGTGCCGGTTGTTGGGATTGTTTCCCGCCTGACGCGTCAGAAAGGCTTTGACTTGGTAGTGGAAGAGCTGCACAATCTCCTGCAGGAAGATGTGCAGATTATCCTCTTGGGAACAGGCGATCCAGCTTTTGAGCAGGCTTTCGCTTGGTTTGGTCATGCCTATCCTGATAAGCTTTCAGCTAACATCCTCTTTGATGTGACCTTGGCTCAGGAGATTTACGCTGCCAGCGATATTTTCCTCATGCCAAGCCGCTTCGAGCCTTGTGGCCTGTCACAAATGATGGCTATGCGCTATGGAACCTTGCCTTTGGTGCATGAAGTGGGCGGTCTGCGTGATACCGTAGAGCCTTACAATGCCTATACAGGACAGGGAACTGGCTTTAGCTTCAATAACTTTTCTGGCTACTGGCTGATTTGGACCTTCAAGGAAGCACTCAGGCTTTATGTCGATGACAAGGAAGCTTGGAAATCTCTGCAAGAGCAGGCGATGGAGAGAGACTTCTCTTGGGATACAGCTAGCCAGGCTTACAGTGATTTATATCAATCACTTCTATAACATTTACTTCGGAATCAGTGTAAACAAATCCTCTCTTGTCCATGGGACAAGGGAGGATTTCCGTGAGAATTACATTTTTATATATTATCATACTGTTTTGGAGCTCTGTTTTTAGCTTGTGGCTGAAGCGAGTACTTCTCATCTTGATTGAAAAAAAGTATTCCTGCGTTTAAAAACTGTTTCCCACTTTTAAGAAAGGGAGATAACCACCCACCATGGAACTGACAAAAGAACGTTTTATTAGAGATTTTAAGGACATGCTGCACGAACGAACGCTGATTAAGGTTGCCGATGCGACTTCAGTGGAGCTTTTTCAGGCCTTAGCCAGCACTGTCCGCAAGTATATCACGCCCCTATGGCTGGAGCGCCGTAATCAGTTGATTGAGCAGCAGCAAAAGACAGCTTATT
The DNA here is from genome assembly GCF_031142805.1 of Streptococcus sp. IsoGale022. Taxonomy (NCBI): domain Bacteria; kingdom Bacillati; phylum Bacillota; class Bacilli; order Lactobacillales; family Streptococcaceae; genus Streptococcus; species Streptococcus sp. IsoGale022. The sequence continues at coordinate 57,430 of NZ_JAKZJI010000006.1, forward strand.
ACTTTTCTATCGAGTTTCTTCCAGGACGCATGCTGGAAACCAATCTGCTCAACTTAGGTATCCTCGATACGGTCAAGGAAGGCTTTGCTGATTTGGGCGTTGACTTTGAGGATGTTAAGAATGCTGAGTATGACATGGCCTTGGGCAATGGCGGTCTGGGCCGCTTGGCGGCTGCCTTTATGGACTCGCTGGCAACCACTGGCTATCCTGGCTTTGGAAATGGGATTCGCTATCGCTATGGTCTCTTTAAGCAACGCATCGTAGATGGCTATCAGGTAGAAATTCCTGATGATTGGTTTGGCAGTCTGGGCAATGTCTGGGAAACCCGTAAGGACCATGATATTGTTGATGTTAAAATCTTCGGAAATGTTTCCCTACATGCTAATGAAAAGGGCCGGATTGTGCCTCTTTATGAGAATTCCAAAATCTTGCGGGCCGTTCCTTACGATGTGCCGCAGATTGGCTTTGGCAATGATAATGTCAACAATCTCCGTCTTTGGGATGTTGAAATCCCAGAAGAGCATGAACTGGATTATCCGACCATTGAAGCTCGTCGCCGGGTGCAAGACATCACTGCTATTCTCTATCCAGACGACTCTAGCTACGAAGGAAAAGAGCTGCGCCTAATTCAGGAATACTTTATGACCAGTGCAGGTCTGCAGACCATTATCAAATCCTACCTCAAGCAAGGTCGTCCGCTCAAGGATATCCATGAAAAGGTCTCTGTCCATATCAACGATACCCACCCAGCTGTCGCACCGGCTGAATTTATGCGTCTCTTGATGGATGAGTACGATTTGGAATGGGCAGATGCTTGGAATGCTACGGTTAAGACTATGAGCTATACCAACCATACCATCTTGTCTGAAGCCTTGGAAAAATGGGATGCAGAGCTCTTTAAGAATGTCCTGCCGCGGGTTTATCAGATTATCCTAGAAATCGACAACCGCTATGTAGCTGAAATGGCTGGGCGTGGCCTTGATCCGCAAGTCATCGAAAACACTCGGATTGTCAAAGACAATCAAATCCACATGGCCCACTTAGCCATCATTGGCGGTCATTCGATTAACGGGGTTGCCAAACTTCACACCGAACTGCTCAAAGAAGACACCTTGCGTGATTTCTACAGCATTTACCCAGAGAAGTTTAACAACAAGACCAACGGGATTATCCAGCGCCGCTGGCTGCAGATTGCGGATGAGCCTCTGTCAGCTGAGATTGATAAACTAATTGGTAAGGGCTGGAGAAGTGATATCCATGAGCTGCGTAAGCTTTTGGAATTCAAGGATGATCAGCAAGTGCTGGGTGATTTCTACCGAGTGAAGCAGGAAGCCAAGGCCCGTCTGGCTGACTTCATCAAGGAATCAACAGGAGTAGAAGTTTCTACAGAAGCCATCTTTGATGTGCAGGTGAAACGGCTCCACGCTTATAAACGTCAGTTGCTCAACCTGCTTCATATCATCAAGCTTTATTGGGACCTCAAGGACAATCCTGACAAGGATATGGTGCCACGTGTCTTTATTTTCGGTGCCAAGGCTGCTCCGGGCTACCACTTTGCCAAGTCTGTTATCAAACTGATCAATGAAGTGGCCAATCTGGTCAACAAGGATGAAAGCCTGCAAGGCAAACTCAAGGTTGTTTTCCTAGAAAACTACCGGGTCAGCCTGGCTGAGCTCATCATTCCAGCAGCAGATGTGTCTGAGCAGATTTCTCTGGCTTCCAAGGAAGCTTCTGGTACTTCCAATATGAAGTTCATGATGACAGGTGCCATTACCCTAGCTACTCTGGACGGGGCCAATATCGAGATTAAGGACGAGGTTGGTGACGAAAACATTGTCATCTTCGGAATGGACAAGGACCAAGTTTACGAGCACTATGCTCGCCATGATTATTACTCACGCGGTGTCTATGAGAGCAATCCAGACATTCGTCGGGTGGTCGACACCTTTGTCAATGGCACCATTCCAAATGTCCGTGAAGAAGGCTCTGAAATCTACGAGGCCCTCATCACTCACAATGACGAATACTTCCTCTTGGAAGACTTCCATGCCTATGTAGAAGCTCAAGAGAAGATTGATGCGCTCTATCGTGACAAAGAAAATGGGCCCGCATGAGCTTGATCAACATCGCTACATCAGATAAGTTCACCTCAGATGATACTATTGAGCAATATGCCAAGGAAATCTGGAATTTGGAGAAATAATACTCTTCAGAAAACATGAACAATAAGAGATTGGGGCTTGGGCCTCAGTCTCTTTTGCTATCTATCTACCATCTTGTCTAAAAATATGCTATAGTAGAGAAAGTATGAGAGTCCAACTTTTAGAAAAGCAGGGTAAGCAAGCATGAAAGACTACACGATTTTTTATCAACAATTAACAGCTCCCTTTCGCAGTCGCCCTCAGTGGCTGAAAGGGCTGATTTACTTCAATAGGGGAATGACCCTCTTCATACCTATTGTTTATGGTCTCGTTCTAATCAGTGCTTTTCTGACGGAAGGCTGGAAAGGGCTGATTACTTTTTTCTTCCTGCCAGCTATCGGATTTGGTCTGTTGTCAGCTATTCGTAAACGGCTGAATCAAGCACGCCCTTACGAAAAATGGGCTATTCAGCCCTTGCTAACCAAGGATACATCAGGCAAGTCCATGCCCAGCCGCCATGTCTTTTCGGCTACAGTGATTTCCATGTGCCTGCTCTACTTTTTCTGGTTGCCGGGACTCCTCTGCCTCTTGCTTTCAGCAGGGCTGGCCGTAGTGCGCGTGATTGGCGGAGTGCACTATCCAAAGGATGTGTTAGTAGGCTATCTTTGCGGCATTTTCTGGGGAGCTTTACTCTTTTTATTATAAAGGACCTGTTTTTGGTAGAGAGTAGACAAAGAACCTCCAGCTATATTATAATAGAGGCAGCAACAACCGTTTCGACACCAAGGGCTATTCCTTGCTGGATGTGAAAAATATTTAAGGAGAATACTATGTCAGAACCATTATTTCTACAGTCTGTGATGCAGGAGAAGATTTGGGGCGGCACCAAGCTGTGCGATGTCTTTGGCTATGAAATTCCCAGTGACCATGTAGGGGAGTACTGGGCTATCTCGGCTCATCCCAATGGTGTGTCAACCGTCAAGAACGGACGATTTGCCGGCCAGAAGTTAGATGCGCTCTATGCCGAGCACCGTGAACTTTTTGGCAATCGTTCGGAACCTGTCTTTCCGCTTTTGACCAAGATTTTAGATGCCAATGACTGGCTTAGTGTTCAGGTCCATCCCGATGATGCCTATGGACTGGAGCACGAAGGGGAATTTGGTAAGACTGAATGCTGGTATGTCATTGCTGCAGATGAAGGAGCAGAGATTATCTATGGTCACAATGCCAAGAGCAAGGAAGAGCTGCGCCAGCAGATTGAGAGCAAGGACTGGGACCATCTTCTGACCAAAATCCCAGTCAAGGCTGGTGACTTCTTCTATGTACCAAGTGGCACCATGCATGCCATTGGCTCGGGGATTCTGATTTTAGAAACTCAGCAGTCCAGTGACACAACCTACCGTGTCTATGACTTTGATCGTAAGGACGATGCTGGTAATCTTCGTGAGCTGCATTTGGAGCAGTCGATTGACGTTCTGACTATCGGTGATCCAGCCAATAGCCGTCCTGTTACCATTCAGGCAAATAGTTTGATTTCTACTCTTTTGGTGGCCAATGACTTCTTTGCTGTTTACAAGTGGGATATTGCCGGTTCAGTCAATTTTAAAAAGACAGCAGACTATAGCTTGGTCAGTGTCTTGGAAGGTATCGGTGAGCTAGAAGTTGATGGAGCTGTTTACCCGCTCGAAAAAGGGGACCATTTCATCCTGCCAAGCGACATCACAGAATGGACCTTGTCTGGAGATTTGCAGCTGATTGTCAGCCATCCATAATCGTAGAAAAATCAAGAGCAAATAATCACTTTGCTCTTTTTTCTTTAAAAAACATATGAAATAAGTGAAATTTTAATCACTTTCTTCTTACTTATATAGCAGAATAGTTTGTATATCAATAATAATTCAATTGTTTTGACAGGAAAATGTATAAATCAAAAGAAAGAAACAAAAAACGCTTACAATGGTGGCAAAAGATTGACTATTCGATATTTTAGGAGTAAACTAAGGAAGTAAATTTTAAAATATAAAGGAGAAGTCATCATGAATTTAACATATTTAGGACTTTGTTTGGCCTGCTTGGGCGTATCAATTGCTGAAGGTATGATTATGAGTAATCTATTTAAGGCAGCAGCTCGTCAACCAGAAATTATCGGTCAATTGCGAAGCCTCCTAATCTTGGGAGTAGCCTTTGTTGAAGGTACTTTCTTTGTAACGCTGGCTATGTCCTTTGTTATTAAATAAGAAAGGATTCTCTTTAGAAAAGGGGGTGTCATCTGTTGGAAGAAAGTATGAATCCAACTATCAATATTGGTCCCGTGACCTTTGATTTGACCCTGCTGGCCATGACTCTGCTGACGGTGTTAGTAACTTTTGGATTTGTTTATTGGGCAAGCCGAAAGATGACGATTAAGCCGTCACGAAAGCAGAATGCTCTGGAATCTGTCTATGACTTTGTCATAGATTTTACCAAGGGAAACGTTGGCGAGCATTATATGAAGAATTACTCGCTTTTTCTATTCTCCCTCTTTCTTTTCGTAGCTGTGGCGAATAACTTGGGATTAATGGCTAAGGTTCAGACAACCAATGGCTTCAATCTTTGGACATCGCCGACAGCCAATCTCGCTTTTGACTTGGGCTTCTCTCTTTTAGTGACGGTATTCTGTCATGTAGAAGGAATCCGTCGTCAAGGTATAAAAGGATATCTAAAAGGTTTTGTGACTCCAGGTATCATGACACCCATGAATATCTTGGAAGAATTTACCAATTTTGCTTCGCTAGCCTTGCGGATTTATGGGAATATTTTTGCAGGTGAAGTATTGGCTGGTTTGCTCTTGACTTGGGCACATCAAGCGGCGTATTGGTATCCGATTGCCTTTATTATGAACATGGTTTGGACTGGTTTTTCCATCTTTATTTCCTGTATCCAAGCCTATGTTTTTACCATGCTAACATCTATGTATCTTGGTAAAAAGATTAATGGTGAGGTAGAATAAAAAGAAAGGATAGATAAAATGAATATAACCGTAGGTGAAATTATTGGCAACTTTATTTTGATTGCCGGCTCCTTTCTTCTTTTAGTATTTCTCATTAAGAAGTTTGCCTGGGGCAATATTATCGGGATTTTAGATCAGCGTGCTCAAAAGATTTCAGACGATATTGACGGTGCGGAAGCGGCCCGTAAGAAAGCTGAAGACTTGGCGCAAAAGCGTGAGGAAGCTCTGGCAGGCAGTCGGGTCGAAGCAGTTTCTATCGTTGAGACTGCTAAGGAGACAGCTGAGAAGAATAAGGCTGGAATCCTAGCTAATGCAGCAGAAGAAGCAGGGCGCTTGAAGGCTAAAGCCAATCAGGAAATTGCCCAAAACAAGGCAGAGGCTATGAGCAGCATCAAAGGAGAAGTAGCCGACTTGACAGTAACTCTGGCCAGTAAGATTCTGAGCCAGGAGCTGGATAAGGAAGCTCAAAGCGAGCTCATTGACCGCTATATCAAACAGTTAGGAGATGCCTGATGGATAAGAAGCAATATGCAATCATTGAGAAATATGCTTTGCCTTTTGTTCAGACGGTCTTTGAAAAAGGTCAGCAAGAAGATGTTTTTGAAAAACTGAGTCAGATTAAGGTTGTTTTCGCGGAGACCGGCCTTGCTGACTTTTTGTCACATATCGGCATCAGTGACCACGAGAAAGAAAAGAGTCTGCGGCTCTTTCAAAACTCAGGCTCCCAGCTGCTTGATAATCTGATTGAAATTGTCATTCTCAATCATCGTGAGGACCTCTTTTATGAGATTGTGCTGGAGAGCCAGCACCAGCTTGAAAAGATCAGCAATGAGTTTGAGGTGACGCTGCGCTCTGTTCAGCCTTTGACAGCCAGTCAGAAGGAGAAGATTCGGCCGATTATTGAGCAGAAGATGGGGCTAAAAGTCCGTTCGCTCAAGGAAGAATTGGACAGCAGCTTGATTGGCGGCTTTGTCATCTCTGCCAATAACAAAACAATTGATGCAAGCATAAAACGTCAATTGCAAGTCGTAAAAGAAAAATTGAAATAGAAAGTGGTGTGAATTTTGGCGATTAACGCACAAGAAATCAGCGCTTTAATTAAGCAACAAATTGAAAATTTCCAGCCAAATTTTGACGTCACAGAAACAGGGGTCGTCACTTATATTGGTGATGGAATCGCGCGTGCTCATGGTCTGGATAAGGCTATGAGCGGAGAGCTCTTAATCTTTGAAAATGGCTCTTATGGTATGGCGCAAAATTTAGAGTCAACCGATGTTGGGATTATCATCTTGGGAGACTTTACAGACATTCGTGAGGGAGATACCATTCGCCGGACTGGTAAAATCATGGAAGTTCCTGTGGGAGATGCCTTGATTGGGCGGGTTGTTGACCCACTGGGTCGTCCTGTTGATGGACTTGGTGACATTGTCACGGACAAGACACGTCCGGTTGAAACACCAGCTCCGGGTGTCATGCAGCGTAAGTCAGTATCTGAGCCTTTGCAGACAGGTCTCAAGGCAATTGATGCCTTGGTTCCGATTGGCCGTGGCCAACGGGAGCTGATTATTGGGGACCGTCAGACTGGGAAGACGACCATTGCCATTGATGCCATCCTGAACCAAAAAGGTCAGGATATGATTTGTATCTATGTGGCGATTGGTCAGAAAGAATCTACCGTCCGTACACAGGTAGAAACGCTCCGTCAGTATGGTGCTTTGGACTATACGATTGTCGTGACAGCCTCTGCTTCACAGCCGTCGCCTTTGCTTTTCTTGGCGCCTTATGCTGGTGTAGCGATGGCAGAAGAGTTCATGTACAATGGCAAGCATGTTTTGATTGTCTATGATGACTTGTCCAAGCAGGCTGTGGCCTACCGTGAACTGTCCCTCCTGCTCCGTCGTCCGCCAGGCCGTGAGGCTTTCCCTGGAGATGTTTTCTATCTGCATAGCCGTCTCTTGGAGCGTTCAGCTAAGGTTTCTGATGAGCTGGGTGGTGGTTCGATTACAGCTCTGCCATTTATTGAAACGCAGGCAGGAGACATTTCGGCCTATATCGCGACCAACGTGATTTCAATCACTGACGGACAAATTTTCCTCAGCGACAGCTTGTTCAATGCTGGGGTACGTCCGGCCATTGATGCAGGTTCTTCTGTTTCACGGGTTGGGGGCTCAGCCCAAATCAAAGCTATGAAGAAAGTAGCTGGAACCCTGCGTATCGACTTGGCTTCTTATCGGGAGCTTGAGGCCTTTACTAAGTTTGGTAGTGATTTGGATGCGGCAACGCAGGCCAAGCTCAATCGTGGCCGCAGGACTGTAGAAGTCTTGAAACAGCCAATTCATGAGCCGCTGCCGGTTGAAAAGCAGGTCGTGATTCTCTATGCTTTGACCCATGGTTTCTTAGAGAGTGTGCCGGTAGATGATATTTTGCGCTTTGAGTCAGAATTATTTGCCTATTTTGATGCACATCAAGAAAGTATTTATGAAACCATTCGGACAACGAAAGACCTTCCAAGTGAGGAAGTCTTGGATGCTGCCATTACTGAGTTTATTGACCAGTCTAGCTTCAAATAAGAATAGAGGTGTCAGATGGCAGTTTCATTAAATGATATTAAAAATAAAATTGCATCCACGAAAAACACCAGTCAAATCACCAATGCCATGCAGATGGTTTCTGCTGCTAAGCTGGGAAAGTCTGAGGAGGCAGCCAAGAACTTTCAGGTCTATGCCCAGAAAGTTCGTAAGTTAGTTACGGATATGCTGCATGGCCACGAGGCAGAAAATGCTCGTCATCACTCGATGTTAATCAGTCGGCCAGTCAAGAAATCAGCCTATATTGTCATTACTTCTGACCGCGGTCTGGTAGGCGGTTATAACGCAACCATTCTCAAGGCTTTGATGGAGCTGAAAGCTGAGTACCATCCGACAGGAGAGGACTTTGAAGTCATCTGTATCGGAAGTGTCGGTGCTGATTTCTTCCGAGCTCGGGGGATTCAGCCAGTTTATGAGCTGCGTGGTCTAGCCGATCAACCTAGCTTTGATGAAGTTCGTAAAATCATTAGCAAGACCATTGAGATGTATCAGAATGAGCTCTTTGATGAGCTCTATGTCTGCTATAATCACCATGTCAACAGTCTGACCAGTCAGATGCGGGTGGAGCAGATGCTGCCAATCATTGACTTGGACCCTAATGAAGCTGATGAAGATTATACGCTGAATCTGGAACTGGAATCCAGTCGGGATTCTATCTTGGATCAACTACTGCCCCAGTTTGCAGAAAGTATGATTTATGGTGCCATTATTGATGCCAAAACGGCTGAGAATGCTGCCGGCATGACTGCTATGCAGACAGCGACAGACAATGCTAAAAAGGTCATCAGTGATTTGACTATTCAGTACAACCGCGCTCGGCAGGCTGCCATTACGCAGGAAATTACTGAAATCGTGGCGGGTGCAAGTGCCCTAGAATAAGGCCACAAATGAATTAGAAATTAAACGAGGGAAAAAACATGAGCTCAGGCAAAATTGCTCAGGTTATCGGACCGGTCGTAGATGTTGCGTTTGCTGCTGGAGACAAACTACCTGAGATAAATAATGCACTTGTAGTCTATAAAAATGATGAGAAAAAATCAAAAATCGTCCTTGAAGTAGCTCTTGAGCTTGGTGACGGTGTGGTGCGGACCATTGCCATGGAGTCGACCGATGGTTTGACGCGTGGTTTGGAGGTCTTGGATACTGGTCGTCCGATTTCTGTGCCGGTTGGTAAGGAAACGCTTGGCCGGGTGTTCAATGTCCTTGGGGATACTATTGACTTGGATGCGCCTTTTGCAGAGGATGCAGAGCGCCAGCCGATTCATAAGAAGGCACCGACCTTTGATGAACTATCGACTTCATCAGAAATCCTGGAAACAGGGATCAAGGTTATCGACCTTCTAGCTCCTTATCTGAAAGGTGGGAAAGTCGGACTCTTTGGTGGTGCCGGAGTAGGGAAAACAGTCCTGATTCAGGAATTGATTCACAACATTGCCCAAGAGCACGGTGGGATTTCTGTCTTCACAGGTGTTGGTGAACGGACGCGTGAAGGGAATGACCTCTACTGGGAAATGAAAGAGTCTGGCGTTATCGAAAAGACGGCTATGGTCTTTGGTCAGATGAATGAACCGCCAGGAGCTCGGATGCGGGTTGCTCTTACCGGACTGACCATCGCGGAATATTTCCGTGATGTGGAAGGTCAGGACGTGCTGCTCTTTATTGACAACATCTTCCGCTTCACGCAGGCTGGTTCGGAAGTATCTGCCCTCTTGGGCCGCATGCCTTCTGCCGTTGGTTACCAACCAACACTTGCGACAGAAATGGGACAGTTACAAGAACGGATTACCTCAACCAAGAAAGGTTCCGTTACTTCTATCCAGGCCATCTATGTGCCAGCGGATGACTATACTGACCCAGCGCCAGCGACAGCTTTTGCTCACTTGGACTCTACGACTAACCTAGAACGGAAATTGGTTCAGCTGGGGATTTATCCAGCCGTGGATCCATTGGCTTCCAGCTCGCGTGCCCTTTCACCTGAGATTGTAGGAGAAGAGCACTATGCGGTGGCAGCAGAGGTTAAGAGAGTCTTGCAACGTTATCATGAATTGCAGGATATCATAGCTATCCTTGGTATGGACGAACTGTCTGACGACGAGAAGACTTTGGTTGCACGTGCTCGTCGAATCCAGTTCTTCCTATCACAGAACTTCAATGTGGCAGAGCAGTTTACCGGCCAGCCAGGTTCTTATGTACCAGTAGCTGAAACGGTTCGTGGCTTCAAGGAAATCCTTGAAGGTAAGCACGATAAGTTGCCGGAAGATGCCTTCCGTGGTGTTGGCTCTATCGAGGATGTATTGGCCAAGGCTGAGAAAATGGGATTCTAAGAGGTGAATGATGGCTCAAATGACAGTACAAATCGTGACACCGGATGGTCTTATTTATGATCACCATGCTGCATTTGTTTCCGTAAAGACCATTGATGGTGAGCTGGGGATTTTGCCCCGCCATATCAATACCATCGCTGTTTTAGAAGTGGATCAGGTTAAGGTGCGCCGGGTTGATGATGACAAGCATATCGACTGGATTGCGGTCAACGGCGGAATCATTGAAATTGCAGACAATGTCATTACTATCGTGGCTGATTCAGCCGAGCGTGAACGAGATATTGATATCAGTCGGGCTGAGAGAGCTAAGCTCCGAGCTGAGCAAGAAATCGAAGAAGCACATGATAAGCATTTGATTGACCAAGAACGCCGGGCTAAGATTGCCCTGCAGCGGGCAATCAACCGGCTTAATGTCGGAACAAGAATCTAAGAAGCTATTCTTCTCTGGAGATAGAAGTCATCCTTCATCTGACGAGATTTGGTTTCATGAATACAAACTGAACACGTAAAACTGGGGCAGGAATGTCTCAGTTTTCTTTTCCAAAAAAAAGGACAGGACTGTTTAGTTCGTCTCTTACTCGGGTCTTGTGGTATAATAAAAGTTATGGTAGAAGTTGTTTTTAAATTATGCAGTCATTTGCTCTTTATTTTCTTTGCCTTTCATCTGCTGTCAACGGTTGTTGAGTGGGAGAGGTTTTTCAAGGTTCATGCCGATAATGCCATGAAGATTCGCTTTTTGATTCTCTTGTTTAGCATTGCCGTGGGCTATCTGGTCAGCCTTTTCTTCATTGGTATTTACGATATGAGCCGGGCGATTTTTAACGGTACTTTATAAGGTCATATTTTTGATTTTATGGTATGATAGTATGGATGATTTTAAAAATTTAGAGTAAGGAATCGGTATGGAAAAAATTATTATTCAAGGTGGAGATAATCGCTTGGTCGGAAAGGTTAAGATTGAAGGAGCAAAAAATGCGGTCCTGCCTCTCTTAGCAGCGACAGTATTGGCTAGCGAGGGCCAGTCTGTTTTGAAAAATGTTCCGGTCTTGTCCGATGTCTTTACCATGAACAATGTGGTCCGCGGTTTAAACACTCAGGTGGATTTTAATCAGGAAGAAAATACAGTTGTTGTGGACGCCACTCAACCTCTGTCAGAGGAGGCGCCATATAAATACGTCAGCAAAATGCGGGCGTCTATCGTTGTTTTGGGGCCAGTTCTGGCTCGTAATGGTCATGCTAAAGTTTCTATGCCAGGCGGCTGTACGATTGGCAGCCGGCCTATTGACCTGCACCTGAAGGGCTTAGAAGCCATGGGCGCTCAGATTACCCAAACAGCGGGTTATATCGAAGCGAAGGCAGAGCGGCTCAAGGGAGCTCACATATACATGGACTTTCCTAGTGTAGGAGCAACGCAAAACATCATGATGGCTGCAACGCTGGCTCAAGGCACAACAGTGATTGAAAATGCTGCTCGGGAGCCTGAAATTGTTGACCTAGCCCTCTTTTTAAATGAAATGGGAGCCAAGGTCAGAGGAGCAGGTACTGAGACTCTGACCATTGTTGGAGTTGATCGGCTGCGCGGTGCCAAGCATAATGTGGTTCAAGACCGTATTGAAGCAGGAACTTTTATGGTTGCTGCAGCTATGACCAGCGGTGACTTGCTGATTGAGGATGCCATTTGGGAGCACAACCGTCCCCTGCTTTCCAAAATGCAGGAAATGGGAGTGGAAGTGACAGAGGAAGATGAAGGGATTCGGATTCGTTCCGATGTTTCGAAGCTGAGACCGGTTTCGGTCAAGACCCTTCCTTATCCGGGCTTCCCTACGGATATGCAGGCTCAGTTTACGGCGCTGATGGCTATGGCAAAGGGCGAGTCTACGATGATTGAGACCGTCTTTGAGAACCGCTTCCAGCATCTGGAGGAAATGCGTCGGATGGGGCTGCACTCTGATATCATGCGTGATACAGCTCGCATCTGGGGCGGTGGCAGTCTTCAGGGGGCTGAAGTCATGTCAACAGACCTCCGAGCCAGTGCGACTTTGATTCTGATGGGCTTGATTGCTGAAGGCGAGACTAAGGTCAGTAAGCTCGTACACTTAGACCGAGGCTACTATAAATTCCATGAGAAATTGGCAGTCTTGGGAGCCAAAGTGAAGCGTGTAAAGGAAGAAGACAATGAGTGAAAATCTTAAATATTTAGGCCGGCAGATTGGCCTTGTTCTGTTGGTTCTCCTGGTAGCAGTGATTCTCTTTTTCGTGTCTCTGATGATTGGCTATAACATTATCGGAAACGGTAAGGGCTCAGTTTTTTCACCAGAAACCTGGCAAGAATTAATCGGGAAGTTTACTGGAAACTAGCTCCTAGTCGAAAAGACTGGCTGAAATGAATCCAGTTTGCTAAGTTGAAAGAAAGAAGATGAAAAGAAAGACTAGTCAGAAAAGGAATTCTAAGAGCCTGCAAGGCTGGGCTGGGCTGACTCTGGCCTTGATTTTGGCTCTGGCTGGCTATTTCTGGGGACAGGAAGGTCAGCAGCCACTTCAGAGCCCAAATTCAGAAATCAGAGTTGGGCAAGTCCAAGATCAGGGCACCCCTAGTCAGCAACTGGCTGAGAGCGTTCTGACGGATGCTGTCCGAGCTCAACTCAAAGGCAGCATTGAATGGAATGGAGCTGGCGCCTTTATAGTGAATGGGAATAAGACGGACTTGGATGCAGGGATTTCTAGTAAGCCCTACGCTGACAATAAGACCAAGCTTGTTCAAGGGCAAACCCTTCCGACGGTAGCGAATGCCTTTTTATCCAAGTCAACCCGCCAGTACAAAAAACGGGAAGAAACTGGAAATGCCAACACTTCATGGGTACCGGCAGGCTGGCATCAACTCAAGAACCTCCCTGGTGAGTACAATCATGCTGTGGACCGAGGACATCTCTTGGCCTATTCGCTGACCGGTGGTTTGAAGGGTTTTGATGCTTCTACCAGCAATCCTGCCAATATCGCTGTGCAGACAGCTTGGTCCAACCAAGCCAATGAAGCGGATTCGACAGGGCAGAATTACTATGAGACAAAGATCCGTAAGGCTTTGGATAAGAACAAACGGGTGCGCTACCGGGTAACCTTGATTTATGCCACGGAGACTGATTTAGTACCGGTTGGGTCACATTTAGAGGCCAAGTCCAGCGATGGTAGTTTGGAATTTAATGTCTTTATCCCGAATGTGCAAAAAGGGATTCGCCTGGACTATAATAGTGGCAGGGTCAGTCTGGATAGAGGTTCTTAATTTTATACTCAAAAATGGATTTGCAAAGAGTATTCAATAGTATGAAAAGAAATGGTTGCAAATTTGTAGTCATTTTCTTTTATACTAATAGTATAGAAAAAGGCGAATTTTTCAGTCTTCTTTAAGAAAGCGGTGGTAAAATCAACGTTCTCTTACAATCTAGTAAAGGAGGTTGCGATGGGACTTATTTTTAAAAGCATCCGGTTCCTCATGCGTCTGATTGGGCGCGTGGTTTGGGGACTTGCCTGGTCCTTTGTCCTGAGCTTTATGGTTATTGTCGGAATTTTCTATTTTACCACTTCGACAGAACCGGGTACAGAGGGACTGACGCAGGCTGTTCAGACAGCTGTTGGCAGAGTGGATCAATTTTTAAATCACCAAGGCATTTCCACGGGGCTTCACAGCAGTGAGGAGACGCAGACGGATCAGCTGACAGATGAGCATGCAACAACAGGGGCTCGTTGGGATCAGCCAAGCGCCACAATTTATATCGATACAAATAATGAAACCTTCCGTTCAGCCTATAAGGAGGCCATTGATTCTTGGAATCAAACAGGTGCCTTCACCTTTCAAATCATCAATGACAAAGACAAGGCGGACATTGTTGCGACGGAGATGAACGATGGCAACATCAGTGCAGCTGGTGAAGCTGAGTCGCAGACCAATCTCCTAACTAAGCGGTTTACCCATGTCACGGTTCGCCTTAATAGTTACTACCTGCTGGACAGTCGCTATGCCTATTCTCATGAGCGGATTGTCAATACAGCAGCGCACGAATTGGGCCATGCTATCGGATTAGACCATAATGAGGAGGAATCAGTGATGCAGTCAGCAGGCTCATTTTACAGTATCCAGCCGACAGATATCCAGGCTGTAAAAGACTTGTATCAATCGTAAGCCTATGTTAAAATCTATTTTTTATTTGATTCGACACTTTCCAGAGCAAGTTTTTCTCTTTGTTTTTAACTCAGGAATCTTTGTCTGGTTATGGAAAAGCGGCAATGAGATTGCCAACCAGCTAGGAGTGACAGCGGCTTGGGAAAATCATGTTCCAGCGCCCATTCAGGTCTTCTTCGGACAGAATATTGAGGCGGTTCAGGGATTTTTTCACAATTCCGCCTTTATGTGGCTAGTCGGATCTATGATTATCCTTCTGGTTATTCGTCTGATCAAGGGAATGATTAAATTTGTTGTCTTTGCGCTTCTGATTCTGCTGGGAATTTATCTGATTTTGCAGAATCAATCTATTCTCAATAGTTTTATGTAGAGGCTGGGACAAAAGTCCTAGCCTCTCAATTGTCTTTGGATTGTCGAGCAAGACGCAGTGGTTGAGTTGGCTCTACTACGCTGATTTCATCAGCTTTTACAGCCCTACTCAACTGTGCGGAGGTGGGACGACGAAATCGAATTCTAACGAATTACCGATTTCTGTCCCACTCTCTTTTTCTTTTGGGGAGCTGAGTTCGCTTTCTCTTGAATTCTGATAGCTGTGCTTCTGGAAATCTGCTATAATGGTCTTATGATTATTTTACAAGCAAGCAAGATTGAGCGCTCTTTTGCAGGGGAGCTTCTTTTTGACAATATTAACCTGCAGGTGGATGAGGGTGATCGGATTGCCCTCGTCGGTAAAAATGGAGCTGGGAAGTCAACCCTGCTCAAGATTTTGGTGGGCGAGGAAGAGCCCACTTCTGGTCAGATCAATAAAAAACGAGACCTGTCCCTGTCCTATCTGGCTCAGGACAGCCGCTTTGAGTCGGAGAATACCATCTACGACGAGATGCTGCTGGTCTTTGATAGTCTGCGTCAGCAAGAAAAACGCTTGCGGCAGATGGAGCTGCAAATGGGAGAATTGTCAGGGGGAGAGCTGACTGCTCTCATGACCCAGTATGACCAGCTGTCAGAGGACTTTCGCCAGAAAGGTGGTTTTACCTACGAGGCCGATATTCGAGCGATTTTGAATGGCTTCAAGTTTGACCAGTCCATGTGGCAGATGAAGATTTCTGAGCTTTCAGGCGGGCAGAATACCCGTCTGGCGCTGGCTAAGATGCTGTTGGAAAAGCCAGAGCTGCTGGTACTGGACGAGCCGACCAACCACTTGGATATTGAGACCATTGCCTGGCTGGAGACTTACTTAGTCAACTACAGTGGTGCCTTGATCATCGTCAGCCACGACCGCTATTTCCTAGACAAGGTTGCGACCATCACGCTGGACTTGACCAAGCATTCCTTGGATCGCTATGTGGGCAATTACTCTAGCTTTGTGGTCCAAAAGGAGCAGAAGTTAGCCACTGAAGCTAAGAACTATGAAAAGCAACAGAAAGAAATCGCTGCGCTGGAGGACTTTGTCAATCGCAACCTGGTCCGGGCCTCTACGACCAAGCGGGCCCAGTCCCGCCGCAAGCAGCTGGAAAAGATGGAGCGTTTGGACAAGCCGGAGGCAGGCAGTCGCTCGGCTAATATGACTTTCAAAGCCGATAAAGTTTCAGGAAATGTCGTTCTGACTCTGGAAGATGCGGCTATTGGCTATGGCGAGGAAGTCCTGTCGGAGCCAATTAACCTTGACATTCGCAAGTTTAATGCGGTAGCTATTGTCGGGCCAAATGGAATTGGAAAGACGACCTTGATTAAATCACTAATCGGTCAAGTGCCCTTCATTAGAGGCAAGGAGCAGCTGGGGGCTAATGTGGAAGTGGGCTACTATGACCAGACCCAGAGCAAATTGACTCCCAGCAATACGGTACTTGACGAGCTATGGAATGACTTCAAGATGACGCCAGAGGTCGAAATTCGCAATCGCTTAGGCGCTTTCCTCTTCTCGGGAGACGATGTCAAGAAGTCTGTCGGCATGCTATCAGGTGGAGAGCGGGCGCGGTTGCTTCTAGCAAAGCTGTCTATGGAAAACAACAACTTCCTCATCCTAGACGAGCCGACCAACCATCTGGACATTGACAGCAAGGAAGTGCTGGAAAATGCCCTGATTGACTTTGACGGCACCCTGCTCTTTGTCAGCCATGACCGTTACTTTATCAATCGTGTAGCCACACAGATTATCGAACTTTCTGAAACAGGCTCCACCCTTTATCTGGGTGATTATGACTACTATCTTGAGAAAAAAGCAGAGCAGGAAGCCTTGCGTGAGGAGACGGAGCAGACTAGTCCTGACAAGCCAGCACCTGCCAATGACTATCAGCTTCAAAAGGAAAACCAGAAAGAACAGCGTCGTTTGGCCCGTCGCCTAGAA
Source organism: Streptococcus sp. IsoGale022 (assembly GCF_031142805.1). NCBI lineage: Bacteria > Bacillati > Bacillota > Bacilli > Lactobacillales > Streptococcaceae > Streptococcus > Streptococcus sp. IsoGale022. The sequence continues at coordinate 73,990 of NZ_JAKZJI010000006.1, forward strand.
CAACTGGAAGCGCAAATCGAGGACTTGGACAGCCAGATTAGTCAGCTTCAGGAAGCCATGCAGGCAACCAATGACGCTAGCGAACTCATGGAGAGCCAGCAACAAATCGACCAGCTGACCGCTGCCCAAGAAGAAGCCATGCTAGAATGGGAAGAACTGGCAGAGAAGGTGTAGAAGGAGCCAATCGAACCTGCGCAAAGATGCCTAGTTTCCGTGTAAAATGAGCTCCCCAGAGCTCATAATGCTTAATTCACATGTGAAATCAGCTAAAAAAGAGTAAAAAACGAATTTTTACATGTGCTCTGAGATTTTTTCGAGGAAAAGAAAGCATTCTTCATGCAATCTAAGTTCTTTTAAAGACAAGTCAGTCCGTCAGATTTTCTGAAAAGCTATTTTGGAGCAAAATGACTCTGTCAGATTTTCTGACGGTTGGTCTGAGAGCAAATCCCGAACTTTCTATTTTCTGACGAGTTCTTTTAGCAGAATTTGCCTTTTCTGATTTTCAGACGATAAGATTTTGACGAAAATAGCGTCGTTTGAAAATAAAATCCGAATAAGGGGCGGTGAAGATAGTTTTGAAAGAGCGACTAGGGAAGCGAAACAGCAATTAAAGGAATTGAAGTGGTAAACAAATGGAAAATTTAGGCAAAGTTTTTCGTGATTTTCGTTTAAATGGACATTATTCATTGAAGGAAGCGGCGGGTCAGGTTTGCTCGACCTCTCAGCTGTCTCGTTTTGAGTTGGGTGAGTCGGACATGACTCTCTCGAAATTTTTAGATCTCTTGGATAATATTCATGTGACTCTTGAAAATTTTATGGATAAGGCTCGGAATTTCCAGCAGCATGAGCACGTGGCTATGATGGGTCAGATTATCCCTCTTTACTACTCAAATGACATCAAGGGATTTCAAGACTTGCAAGCGGAGCAGTTGGAAAAGGCCAAGGCCAGCAACGCGCCTCTTTACTATGAACTGAATTGGATTTTGCTGCAGGGCTTGATTTGTCAGCGAGACAGGCAGTTTTGTATGAGGCAAGAGGATTTAGATAAGGTGGCCGATTATCTCTTTCAAGTGGAAGACTGGACCATGTACGAGCTTATCCTCTTTGGCAATCTCTATAGTTTCTATGATGTGGACTACGTCTACCGTCTGGGCAAGGAAGTCATGGAGAGGGAGAACTACTACAAAGAAATCGGTCGCCATAAGAAATTAGTCTTGATTATAGCGCTCAATTGTTACCAGCATTGTTTGGAAAGTTGTTCTTTTGATAAGGCTAGTTATTTTGAGGCTTACATAGAGAAAATCATTGGCAAGGGCATCAAACTCTATGAACGCAATGTATTCCTCTATCTCAAAGGTTTTGCGGCTTATCAGAAGGGACATAATAAGCAGGGAACCAAGCAAATGCAGGAAGCCATGCATATCTTTGAAGTGCTGAATTTACCAGAGCAAGTTGCCTATTATCAAGAGCATTTCCATAAGTTTGTAAAAGTATAATTTCCCAAATATGGGAAAAACAAAGAACCTCCCTCTATTCCTGATACAATAGTTTCAGAAATGGAAGGAGGTATTTTTATGAATCGACAGGCTGCACAGCTGATTACACGGGCTGCTATTAATAAAATTGGAAATATGCTCTATGACTATGGAAACAGCATCTGGCTTGCTTCTTTGGGAGCTCTGGGACAGACGGTCTTGGGCATTTATCAGATATCAGAGCTAGTCACTTCCATCTTATTCAATCCTTTTGGGGGAGCCATTACAGACCGTTTTTCCAGACGTAAGGTGCTGATGGTAACGGACTTGATTTGCGCTGGTCTTTGTCTGCTGATTTCCTTTATCTCTAATGACCGACTCATGATAGGGGCGCTGATTTTTGCTAATGTGGTCCAGGCTATAGCCTTTGCTTTTTCTAGGCCAGCTAATAAGTCCTACATCACAGAGATTGTGGACAAGGAAGACATCGTAGTCTACAATTCTCATCTGGAATTGGCCTTGCAGGTTATCAGTGTCTCAGCTCCAGTTCTGTCTTTTATCGTGATGCAGTATGCAAATCTGCGCGTGACCCTTCAGCTGGATGCCCTTAGCTTCTTTCTGGCTTTTGCCTTGGTTTATTTTCTGCCCAATCATGGGCCAAGCAAGCAGAAATCTCCTATTAATCTTGGCAATATCCTAAGAGATACCAAGGAAGGTTTAGTTTATATCCGTCAGCAAAAAGAAATTTTCTTTCTGCTTTTGGTAGCTTCTGCAGTCAACTTTTTCTTTTCGGCTTTTAATTATCTATTGCCTTTTACCAATCAGCTCTACGGCAAGACCGGCTCTTATGCAACTATTTTGAGTTTGGGAGCTGTAGGCTCAATCATCGGAGCTATTCTAGCTAGCAAGGTTAAGGCCAGTATGGGCAATTTACTTGTAGCTCTGCTATTGACTGGTGTTGGAGTCGCAGTCATGGGCGTCTCTGCCTTGCTACCTGTTCATCCATATTTTTCTTATTCTGGAAATCTTATTTGCGAGCTCTTTATGACTGTGTTCAACATTCATTTCTTCAGCCAGGTTCAGACCAAGGTGGACAAGCAGTATCTAGGCCGCGTTTTCTCAACGATTTACACGCTGGCCATTCTTTTCATGCCTCCTGCGACTTTTCTGATGACTCTTCTGCCGAGTGTCCGCACCCTTTCCTTTCTTCTGATTGGTTCCGGAGTGATGGGATTGGCTTTGATTTCTTACCTTTACCAGAAGAGAATACAAAAAGACTAGGCTGGATTTCCAACCTAGTTTTCTGTATGGGAATTTTTAAGTGCTTCTTTTGTTTTCTTAAGCTCTTTTTTCAGCGAGAAGTTTTTTAACATGCTGATGAGAAAGGTCGTGACAGAGCCTAGGAGCACTGAGACCAAAATCAATATGATTAAGGGAAGTCTGAAGCTGAACAAGATAAAGCTAACATTGACGCTCTGCATATTGGCCAAGGAAATACTGGCCACCAATAGAATAGTAATTAAAAGCAGGATATAATGCAATTTTTCTTTCATAGTGATTCTCCTGTTTATCTATTCAAACTCAGCCTTGCTTTTGATATCTCCGTATTCTTCTGGGATTTCTTGGGCAAGGATATCTTCATAAGCAGCCAGTTTAATATCTGAGCCATACTTATTTTTCAGAGCGGTAGTCACCAGACGGTAGGCCAAGTTTGCATTGCGGGACAAGATGGGACCATGGAAGTAGGAGCCAAAGACATTCTTATAGTGGACGCCTTCATTGCCGTCTTCTTGGTTGTTGCCATTTCCATAGACGACTTTGCCCAGAGGTTTTTCGTCGTCAGAGAGGAAAGTCCGTCCTTGGTGATTTTCAAAGCCGTAGTAGGTTTCATCGAATTCTTCATTATGGATCTTGATGTCACCGATATAGCGGTTATTGGTCTGGTTGAGGGTGTAGTGGCCCATGATGCCCAGGCCTTCGATTCGACGGCCAGAAGCTTCGATATAGTATTGGCCTAAGAGTTGGAAGCCACCGCAGATAGCTAGCACTACGCCATTTTCATTGATAAAGCTTTCCAAAGCTTCTTTTTTAGCTGGCAAGTCACGAGCCACGATTGTTTGCTCATAGTCTTGGCCTCCACCAAAGAAGACGATGTTGTAAGCATCCTTGTCAAAGTCATCTTCTAGAGAGACGATATCGACTTCAACCCTAGCACCTAGCTTTTCAGCCACATACTTGAGCATGAGAACATTGCCGTTATCGCCGTAGGTATTCATGAGATTGCCATAGAGGTGGGCAACTTTAATATCGTAACGGTAATCCTGGTTTTCAGGAGAAGTGAGGGATCTGTAAACCATTAGTTCATCTCCTTTCTGACTACTTGTCGTTCTGCCAGTAGATCACGGAATTCCAGCATAGCAGTATAAGTTGCTAAGATATAGGCATGCTTGGTTTCTTGCTGCTCAATGGCCTTAAATACTGCTTCTAAATCTTTGACTTCAGTAATCTGATCTGCTGGATAGCCCGTTACCCGCAGTCGACGAGCAATCTCAGAGTGGCGCACACCACCTGCAATGACATGAGGAATTTCCATCTCTAAAATCTTCTCAAAATCAGCATCCCAGATCCAGCTGGTATCAATGCCGTCCGCATAGTTGGCGTTGAGCAGGACGGACAAACTAAAGTCAAAGGGTGCAAGTCCAATCATATCTAAAGCTTGGGTCGCTCCAACAGGATTTTTAATCAAGACTAAGGTACATTCCTTATCGCCGATTTTGAAAGTTTCCTGACGGCCAAAGACAGCCCGGCTCTTGTCAAAGCCAGCCTTGATAGTAGCCGGCTCGACACCAAAGAACTGAGCTACTGACACTGCTGCAAGAGCGTTATAGATATTGTAGAGACCGCCGATATTGATCTGATAGTCTTGTTCATCAATGGTAAAGGCAGAGCGGTTATGCTCAAGTGTTTTGAGAGCGGTCAGGCTGTAGTCAAGCTTAGGACGCTTGAAGTCACAGTCCTCACAGATATAAGCTCCCAGATTGGCATAGGTGTTGAGCTCGTATTTGAGGATATGCTCGCACTTGGGACAGAGGATGCCTTCAGTATTGTAGTGAGCGAGCTGAGCCTGATCTTTCTCGGTGTCAAATCCATAGTAGCAGACAGGATTCTTCAGGCTGACCGAGTTAAAGAGGGGGCTGTCGCCATTCATCAGTACAGTCGCTTCAGGCACTTTAGCTGCAGCATCCAGAATCATCTGGTAGGTCGTGTAGATCTCACCATAGCGATCCATCTGGTCTCGGAAAATATTGGTAAAGACGAAGAGGCTAGGCTTGATATAATCACAAATCCGAGATAGGCTGGCTTCATCTATTTCCAGAACAGCGATATTTTTGCCAGATTTGCCTTTCTTAGCGGTTAGGAAGGTTGTGGTAATCCCCGTAATCATATTGGCACCGCTGGGATTGGTCACCACTTCTCCGAAGGCTTCCTTGAGAATGCCTACTGTCAGAGCTGTAGTCAGGGTTTTACCATTGGTTCCGGTAATAACCACGACCTCATAGTTCTTTGCTAGGTTCTGTAAAATATTTTTATCAAATGTCAGGGCAACTTTCCCTGGCAGGGTTGATCCACGTCCCATTTTGCTGAGAACAAAGTGGGAGGACTTGCCTGCCAAGAGGCCCAATGCTGTATTTATCTTCATAAGAAATATTTTATCATAAAAAAGTAAAGAAGGTTACAGAAAAATATTGACAAACGTGATATAATGGGTTGGTAAGTCTTTAAGCATTAAGACCCACTGTAAAATAAAAAGAGAGAAGTTAATTGAGTGAACTCTAATTACAAGATAAAATCAGGCTGTGACTAGATTTAATAAGTTCGATTTGTTGCTACAGCTGTTTGATTTTGCTTGTAGAGGAGTAGGAAGTCTAAGTATGAATTTTCAACAACTAACCAATCTCCAATATTGGGCCAGTTTGTTTTCTGACCCTTGGAGGATTGTAATTAATATTATTGACGTCGCTATCGTCGCATGGATTCTATATTATCTAATCAAGGCCATTGCTGGTACGAAGATTATGATTTTGGTCCGCGGTGTGCTCTTCTTTATCTTGGCACAGTTTTTTGCCAATATCATCGGCTTGACCACCATTTCTTGGTTGATTAATCAGGTCATCACATACGGGGTCATTGCGGCTGTGGTGATTTTCTCGCCTGAGATTCGGGCAGGATTAGAAAAGCTTGGCCGTGCAACAGATATTTTTTCTGCGACGCCCATCAGTAACGAAGAAAAAATGGTTCAGGCCTTTGTCAAATCTGTTGCCTATATGAGTCCGCGGAAAATCGGGGCTTTGGTGGCCATTCAGGGAACCCGTACCTTGCAGGAGTACATTGCAACAGGGATTCCTTTGGATGCAGATGTGTCCGGAGAGCTGCTAATCAACATTTTTATCCCCAATACGCCATTGCACGATGGAGCTGTCATTATAAAAAACAATAAGATTGCAGCTTCCTGTGCCTACCTGCCTCTGACAGAAAGCAGCGGCATCTCTAAGGAGTTTGGAACCCGGCACCGCGCAGCTATTGGCCTGTCTGAAGTATCCGATGCGTTTACTTTTGTCGTTTCAGAAGAAACTGGTGGTATTTCCACTACGCACAATGGAATTTTCAAGCATGATTTGACTCTGGATGAGTTTGAGACAGAGTTGAGAAAGGTCTTCTTATCAGAGCAGGACAAGTCAGCAGGTTTGAAAAAACGCTTCATGGGAGGATGGAAGAAATGAAAAAACGTAAAAAAATTCTTTATATCATCTCTTCGTTTTTCTTTGCCCTAGTGCTTTTTGTCTATGCAACCTCTAGCAGTTATCAAAACAATACTGGAGTTCGACAGGTCACATCTGAAACTTATACCAATACGGTTTCCAATGTGCCAATTGACATCAAATATGACAGCGAGAATTACTTTATCAGCGGCTTTACTTCTGAAGTTTCCGTCGCCCTAACAGGCTCCAACCGGGTCAATCTAGCCAGTGAAATGCAGGAAAGTACTCGGAAGTTTCGAGTTGTAGCTGATCTTTCTAAGGCTACAGAAGGAACAGTAGAAATTCCGCTAAAGGTTGAAAACCTGCCAAGCGGTCTGACTGCTACAGTCACTCCACAGAAGATTTCTGTTAAGATTGGTAAAAAAGCCAGCAAGAAGGTTGAGGTCCGCTACCTCATCACAGACAGTCAGGTGGCTGAAAATGTGTCTATCAGTGGTGTAACCTTGGAAAACAAGGAAGCTACAGTGACCAGTGACGAGGAGACCTTGTCTAAGATTGAATATGTCGTAGCTATTCTCCCAACCAATGTCATTATCACTGGCAACTATAGCGGGACAGCGCCGCTGCAGGCTGTTGATGGTCAGGGAAATGTTATGCCAAGCGTGGTGACACCATTTGAAACGACTATGCGTGTCAACACTAAAACAGCAGACAACTCTGGCTCGTCCTCCTCTAACAGCAGCTCAAATACGAGCTCATCAAATAAAAACTAAATAAAATTTTGAAAATAAACTTGGATTAAAGCGGTCTGCCTTGCTTGCAGCCTAAATCTTTACATTCAGGTCTTATGAAAGGAAACTATTTATAATGGGTAAATACTTTGGAACCGATGGTGTTCGCGGAGAAGCAAATGTGGAATTAACACCGGAATTGGCCTTTAAACTTGGCCGCTTTGGTGGTTATGTTCTGAGCCAGCACGAAAGTGAAGTTCCTCGGGTCTTTGTTGGCCGTGATACTCGAATTTCAGGAGAAATGCTGGAAAGCGCCTTGGTTGCAGGACTTTTGTCCGTTGGAATTCATGTATATAAACTGGGTGTCATTGCAACGCCTGGTGTAGCTTATTTGGTTAAGTCAGAGAAGGCCAGCGCGGGAGTCATGATTTCTGCCAGCCACAATCCAGCTTTGGATAATGGGATCAAATTCTTTGGTGGTGACGGCTATAAGCTGGATGACGAGCGTGAATTGGAAATCGAAGCTTTGCTGGACGCAGCTGAAGATACCTTGCCACGTCCAAGCGCCGAAGGTTTAGGTGACTTGGTTGACTATCCAGAAGGGTTGCGCAAATACCAACAATACTTGGTTTCAACTGGCTTGGAACTAGAAGGAATGCATGTGGCCTTAGATACGGCCAACGGTGCGGCTTCTACCAGCGCCCGTCAGATTTTTGCAGACCTTGGAGCACAGTTGACGATTATCGGAGAAAATCCAGACGGCCTCAATATCAATCTGAATGTTGGCTCTACGCATCCAGAAGCTCTGCAGGAGGTTGTCCGTGAGTCTGGTGCAGCGATTGGTCTGGCCTTTGATGGAGATAGCGATCGCTTGATTGCTGTGGATGAGAATGGCGAACTAGTAGATGGTGACAAGATTATGTACATCATCGGTAAGTATCTGTCTGAGAAAGGTGAGTTAGCGCAGAATACCATTGTTACGACTGTCATGTCCAATCTAGGCTTCCATAAGGCTTTGGATCGTGAAGGTATCCAAAAGACTGTGACAGCAGTTGGTGACCGCTATGTAGTAGAGGAAATGCGTAAGAATGGTTATAATCTAGGTGGCGAGCAGTCTGGACATGTTATCATCATGGACTACAATACGACAGGTGACGGTCAGCTTTCAGCTGTGCAATTGACCAAGGTCATGCAGGAAACTGGTAAGAAGCTATCTGAATTGGCTGCTGAAGTAACCATCTATCCGCAGAAACTGGTCAATATCCGTGTGGAAAACAGCATGAAGGATAAGGCGATGGAAGTTCCAGCTATCAAGACGGTGATTGAAAGAATGGAAGCCGAAATGGCTGGCAATGGCCGGATTTTGGTTCGCCCGAGTGGAACTGAGCCTCTGCTGAGGGTCATGGCTGAAGCACCAACTGACGAAGAAGTAAATTATTATGTAGATACCATTGCCAATGTTGTTCGAGATGAAATTGGAATAGACTAATAAACGTAAAGAAACTGAGACATAACGTCTTGGTTTTTTACATTTATGTGAATATTTAAACACTTTGATACAAAATGTTGATAAATTGCAATACTCTTGGTATAATAAGCTATGAAAGGAGCATAAAATGAAAGATAAGAAGACGATCATTCTTAAAATTTTAATCTTGTTAACGGCTATTGTTACAGGTATTGGTTTTGCTGCTAGGACTCAGGCTGCTGAGGTAACAGACTATACTCAACAAACCAGTATCACTAAAAATGGTGTGCCATTAACAAGTGACTCAACAGTTATGACCAATGAAACTCTGTCTGTAACAACTAGTTTCACATTCCCGTCATCTCAAACTATCGCTGAAGGGGACACCCTCACTTTCTCACTGCCACAGGAATTAACCCTGATTACTCCCTTAAACTTCCAAGTATCTGATGTTGTCAATCACAAGGGAGAAGTAGTCGGAAAAGCCCAAGCGAATCCAGCGAATCAAACGGTTACGGTAACTTTCAGTAATTACTTTACTAATTACACCGAACAAAAAGAAATGTCCCTGACTTTTAATGTACGAGTTAATAACGACAAGGTGCAAAATTCAGGGCCGATTTCCTTCAAATTTGGCCAGACAGATTTTTCTTTCCAATACGAAAAGGTAGAAGGAACTGCTGGTGAATATGAAATGAAATATGGTTACCAAGACAGTAGCGATCCAAAGATTGTCAAATGGCGCATTATCCTGAATGCAAGACAGGACATGCTTCGCAACATGGTGATTTCAGACAACTTTGGCGATGGTCTGACATTGGTACCAGGTACATTGCGCGCAGTTCGTTATGCTCCTGTAGAAGGTGGTATCCGCAATGAAGCGCACTTGCTGACTCTGCCTGTTTTGGATAACTTCACTAATAAGGCGGTTCTTTCGCAAAATGCTAATGGTGATGTTAATGGCTTTACCATCAACTTTGGTGATAACTACAACTGGCCAATGTACATCGAGTACTCTACTCGCGTACCAGATGGTGTTCAAGTAGGCGATGTGGTTAACAACACCTTGTCTTGGACAGCAAAAGGCTTCCCAGAGCGCAGCATTACTAAGTCAGTCCGTTTGGAAGACGGTTCTGGTAAAGGAAGCGGGTTGTTGGCAAAAGATGTAATGATTAAAGCTCAGAAAAAGCTTGTTAACAAAAAATTAGAAAAGGGACAGTTTACCTTTGGTCTCTTTGATGAAAACGGTAACTTGCTTCAAACTGTTACCAATGAAGCAGACGGCTCTATTAACTTCAAGGCCTTGAACTACAGTGCTGCTGGTACTTACCGCTACAGCATTAAGGAAATCCCAGGAAACGATCCTAACTACGTCTATGATGACAAGGAAGCACAGCTGACAGTTACTGTAACAGGTGTTAATGGTGAGCTTTTGGGCTCTGTCAAGTATGACTTGGATCCGGTCTTTACAAATACCTATAGAGGTAATGATCCAGGCAAGTCAGTTCAGCCACCAACTCCTGGCAATAACAACAATCCAAACAACAACCCAAATAATAATCCAAATAACACCCCAGGCAATGGTAACAATACCCCTGGTAACAGTTCCGACAATCCAAAGGGTGGAACAGACAATCCAGGGAATGGAAATAACAATTCAAACAATGGTACCAATGATCCGGGTGCTGCAGGAGGCAACAAAAAAGTTCTGCCTAAGACTGGTCAAGAAACGACACTTTGGCTGTCACTTGCAGGTTTGGCAATCTTAGTTGGCTTTGGAAGCTATGTCTTTTTTCAAAAGAAGACTAGATAAGATTCAAAGGTTTTAAGAGTTTTCTCTTAAAACCTTTTTGCATGGTTTTCCATTTGAAAAAACGGAGCAATCGTGTTAGAATAGACCTAGTAATTTTTAAAGGATAGAGGTGTTATCGTGGCTTTTGGAGATAACGGACAACGCAAAAAAACAGGATTTGAAAAATTGACGATGCTGGTCGTGATTATCATGCTCATCGTGACAGTTGGAGCTATCTTTGCTTCCGCTCTCAGTGCAATCTTTTAATCCAAACGCTTCAGGGCGTTTTTTTAGACTAGAAAAAGAGAATAGAAAAAATGAGTATGTTTTTAGATACGGCCAAGATTCAAGTTAAGGCTGGCAATGGTGGTGATGGCATGGTGGCCTTTCGCCGTGAAAAATATGTTCCTAACGGTGGTCCTTGGGGCGGTGATGGCGGTCGTGGCGGCAATGTTGTTTTTGTCGTAGACGAGGGCCTGCGCACCCTGATGGATTTTCGTTACAATCGCCACTTCAAGGCTCAGTCTGGTGAAAAGGGCATGACTAAGGGCATGCATGGCCGTGGTGCTGAGAACTTGATTGTTCGAGTGCCGCAGGGGACGACAGTTCGTGATGCAGAGACTGGCAAGGTGCTGACGGACCTGGTAGAAAATGGTCAAGAATTTATCGTAGCGCGTGGTGGCCGAGGCGGTCGTGGAAATATCCGCTTTGCGACGCCTAAAAATCCTGCTCCAGAGATTTCTGAGAATGGAGAACCAGGTCAAGAACGGGAGCTTCTGCTGGAGCTCAAGGTACTAGCAGACGTTGGTCTGGTCGGCTTCCCTTCTGTCGGAAAATCCACTCTGCTCAGCGTCATTACAGCGGCTAAACCTAAGATTGGTGCTTATCATTTTACGACCATCGTGCCTAATCTAGGCATGGTTCGCACTCACTCTGGAGAGTCCTTTGCAGTAGCAGATCTACCAGGTTTGGTTGAGGGGGCCAGCCAAGGGGTTGGACTGGGAACCCAGTTTCTCCGTCATATTGAGCGGACACGGGTCATCCTGCATGTCATCGATATGTCAGCAAGTGAGGGACGTGACCCTTATGAGGACTATCTAGCTATCAATAAAGAGTTGGAATCCTATAATCTTCGCCTCATGGAGCGCCCGCAGATTATTGTCGCTAACAAGATGGACATGCCTGATAGTGCTGAAAATCTCAATATATTCAAAGAGAAATTAGCGGCTAATTATGATGAGTTTGCTGACCTACCGCAAATCTTCCCCATTTCCAGTCTTACTAAGCAGGGACTTGCGACCCTCTTGGATGCGACCGCAGAATTACTGGATAAGACGCCAGAGTTCTTGCTTTACGATGAGTCTGAAATGGAAGAAGAAGCTTACTATGGCTTTGACGAAGAAGCACCAGCCTTTGAAATTTCTCGTGATGATGATGCGACTTGGGTGCTGTCAGGTGACAAGCTGGAGAAACTCTTTAATATGACCAACTTTGACCGTGATGAGGCAGTTATGAAATTTGCCCGTCAACTTCGTGGTATGGGCGTTGATGAAGCACTTCGCGCTCGCGGAGCTAAGGATGGAGATCTGGTTCGCATCGGCAAGTTCGAGTTTGAATTCGTTGACTAAGGAGGCTTGCAATGGGTGATAAACCAATATCCTTCCGGGATGAAAATGGAAATTTTGTCTCTGCAGCCGACGTCTGGAATGCAGAAAAGCTAGAAGAGCTATTTAATAAACTTAATCCCAAGCGCAAGCTGCGTCTGGAAAGAGAAGCATTAGCGAAAGCGGAAGAGGGATAAAACGTTCGATTTTCAAACTATAAACGCTGGGAAAGATTTCTCAGCGTTTTTAAATCTTAAAAAGTGGGTTCTGATAGGTAAGTCGATTTCCTTTTAGCTTCTAAGAATCTCATCAATTAAAAAATGGAAAAAGGCAAGACGGAACAATCTGTCGTGGCCATTGCCTGCTATTTTATGGTATAATGAAAAAAATAAGTAGGAGAAGTAATGATTATGGCAAAAACGATTCATACAGATAAAGCACCAGCAGCGATTGGACCTTATGTTCAAGGAAAAATTGTCGGCAACCTTTTGTTTGCGAGTGGGCAGATTCCTCTGTCTCCTGAAACTGGAGAAATCATTGGGTCGACTATTGAAGAGCAGACCCAGCAGGTGCTGAAAAATGTTTCAGCCATTTTGGAAGCTGCTGGAACAGACTTTGACCACGTAGTCAAGGCTACTTGTTTCTTGAGTGATATCAATGATTTTGTGGCTTTTAATGAGGTTTACAAAACAGCCTTTACAGAAGCATTTCCAGCTCGCTCGGCAGTAGAAGTGGCTCGCCTACCTAAGGATGTGAAGATTGAGATTGAGGTTATTGCCGAGATTCTCTAAAAAAGAGCTGGAGAAAACAGCTTTTTGACGAATTCTATCTGATGAAAGGATTATAATGTCTGAGAAGAAAATTCAGCTTGTCATTGTGACTGGAATGAGCGGGGCGGGGAAAACCGTAGCCATTCAGTCCTTTGAAGACTTAGGTTATTTTACCATTGATAATATGCCGCCAACTCTGGTGCCAAAGTTTTTGCAGCTGGTCGAAGGGACCACTGACAATGATAAATTGGCTCTGGTTGTCGATATGCGCAGCCGTTCTTTCTTTTTGCAAATCCAGAATGTTTTGGATGAATTAGAGCAAAATGAGAACATCGATTTCAAGATTCTTTTCCTAGATGCAGCGGATAAGGAGTTAGTGGCTCGTTACAAGGAAACGCGGCGCAGCCATCCGTTGGCAGCTGATGGCCGGATTTTGGATGGGATTAAGCTGGAGCGTGAGCTCTTGGCCCCTCTGAAAAATCTCAGTCAAAATGTTGTGGACACAACTGATTTGACACCACGGGAGCTGAGAAAAACGATTTCTGAACAGTTTTCCAATCAAGATGAAATGCACAGTTTCCGTATTGAGGTCATGAGTTTTGGTTTCAAATACGGTCTGCCTTTGGATGCGGATTTGGTCTTTGATGTGCGCTTTCTGCCTAATCCCTACTATAAACCTGAGCTACGCAATCAGACAGGTTTGGACAAGGATGTCTTTGACTATGTCATGAACCATGCAGAGTCAGAAGAATTTTACCAGCATCTGCTAGGCTTGATTGAGCCAATCTTGCCGGGCTATCAGAAGGAAGGCAAGTCTATCCTGACCATTGCAGTGGGCTGTACAGGCGGTCAGCACCGTAGTGTAGCCTTTGCTCAGCGCTTAGCAGATGATTTGGCTAAAAATTGGCCGGTCAATGCCAGCCACCGCGATAAAAACCGTCGGAAAGAAACGGTGAACCGCTCATGAGAAAGCCAAGAATTACAGTCATCGGCGGTGGAACAGGAATTTCTGTTATTTTAGACAGCCTGCGTAAAAAGGACGTAGAAATTACAGCCATTGTCACAGTAGCAGATGATGGAGGCAGTTCTGGTGAACTGCGGAAAAACATCCAGCAGCTGACTCCGCCGGGTGATCTTCGAAATGTCTTAGTAGCCATGTCCGACATGCCAAAGTTCTATGAGAAGGTCTTTCAGTATCGCTTTGCGGAAGGAGACGGCGTTCTAGCGGGACATCCCTTGGGCAATCTGATTATTGCCGGTATTTCCGAAATGCAGGGCTCAACCTATAATGCCATGCAGCTTTTGACCAAGTTCTTCCATACGACAGGAAAAATCTACCCTTCTAGCGATACCCCTCTAACTCTGCATGCTGTGTTTGCAGATGGGACGGAAGTTGTAGGTGAGAGCAATCTGACCAGCAAGAGCGGGATGATTGAGCGGGTTTATGTGACCAATACCTATGATGACAAGAAGCCTGCTGCCAGTAAAAAGGTAGTCGAGAGCATCTTAGAGAGCGATATGGTGGTTCTGGGGCCGGGTTCACTATTTACCTCCATCTTGCCTAATCTCGTTATCGAGGAAATTGGCCAAGCTCTTCTAGACACCAAGGCAGAAGTGGCTTATGTCTGCAATATCATGACCCAGCGAGGCGAAACAGAGCATTTTTCAGACAGCGATCACGTCCAAGTTCTGCACCGTCATTTAGGCAGGAAGTTTGTAGATACAGTCTTGGTCAATATCGAACCTGTCCCTCATGAGTACATGGACAGCAACCAGTTTGACGAATATCTGGTCCAGGTGGAGCATGATTTCCAAGGACTGCAGGAGCAGGTTCCGCGCGTTATTTCTTCGAATTTCCTGCGTTTGGAAAATGGCGGAGCTTTCCATGATGGCGAGTTGGTCGTTGACGAATTAATGCAGATTATACAGGTACGCAAATGAGCTTTACAGTAAAAGTAAAAGAAGAACTGCTGAGTCTGGTAAGCAGAGACAAAAACGAACTGTCAGCCATGATCAAGATGTCTGGCAGTCTGGGCTTGGCCAGCGGTGGTTTGACCCTGTCTGTCACAACAGAAAATGCCAAGATTGCTCGCCATCTCTATGAGTTGCTGTTGGACCTTTATCAGGTCAAGTCAGAAATCCGTCACCATCAGAAGACTAATCTGCGCAAGAATCGTGTATACACAGTATTTCTGGATCAGAAAGTAGAAGAAATCCTTTCTGACCTGCACTTGGCTGACTCTTTTTTTGGTATTGAGGCAGGGATTGACCAGGCCATTTTGTCAGATGACGAAGCCAGCCGAGCCTACCTCCGGGGAGCCTTTCTCTCAAATGGCAGCATGCGGGAGCCAGATTCAGGCAAGTACCAGCTGGAAATCCTGTCCGTTTATCTGGATCATGCTGAGGATTTGGCTGCCTTAATGCGGCGTTTTCTGCTGGATGCCAAGACCATCGAGCGCAAGAAAGGGGCTGTTACTTATCTGCAGCGGGCTGAGGATATCATGGATTTTCTCATTGTCATCGGTGCTATGGAAGCCATGGCTGAATTTGAATCTCTTAAGCTCATGCGGGAAGCGCGCAATGACCTCAATCGCGCTAATAATGCGGAGACAGCCAACATCGCCCGTACGGTCACAGCCAGTATGAAAACCATCAACAATATTGCCAAAATCAGCGATAATATGGGCATTGAAAGTCTACCTGTAGACCTGCAGGAGGTAGCCCAGCTTCGTATCCAACATCCGGACTACTCCATCCAGCAGCTAGCTGATAGTCTGAGCCGGCCACTGACTAAGAGCGGTGTCAATCATCGCTTGAGAAAAATCAATAAAATCGCAGATGAATTATAAAAGCTGCTGAGCTTGAGCTCGGCAGCTGTTTTTTATAGGCTTGTAGAATGTTTGGGTTGGACTTTTTGCTCAGGATAGATATGGTTAATGGCATTGTTGACAGCAGTAGGTGCCTCACCTAGCCCAGTTGCAATCAGGTCAATCTTCCCCTCGTAGCTGCAGCAGTCTCCGGCTGCATAGATACCTGGCACAGAAGTTTCTTGCTTGCTGTTGACCAAAATCTTGTGACGGTTGAGCTCCAAGCCCCAATCTTTGAGATTGCCGACAGAGGATTTAAAACCATAGTTGACAAAGAGATGATCTAGGGGCAGAAGCTGACTTTCCTCTCCCTTGACTTGGCTGATTTCCAAATGGGTAATCTTGCCATTTTCGCCGACCAATCGACTGGGTACAAATGGTGTCTTAATCTCAACACTAGAAGCCTTGAGTTCTTCCACACTATGTTCTAAAGCCCGGAAGTTGTCCCGACGATGAACCAGGCTGGTTTCTGCAATCTTTTCAAAAGCTAGCGCCCAGTCAACAGCCGAGTCGCCGCCGCCCAGAACAACAACTTTTTTATCAGCGTACTGGCTGATGTTTGAAACGTGATAGTGGAGGTTGCTGTAGTTTTCAGCATCGTCTAACTCCAAAGCTCTCGGTTTGAAAGCACCACCTCCCATGGCGATGATGATGGTTTTGGTCTGATGCTGGGCTTGAGAAGTCGTGATGGTGAAGCCATCATCAGATTTAGTGATATCCAGAACCGTTTCATTGAGGCAAATCTCAGTCTGGAAAGTTTCCAGCTGCTCAATCAGACGCTGAGTCAACTCTTCGCCGCTTAGATTGGTAAAGCCTGGTACATCCAGAATCTTCTTCTCTGGATAGAGAATGGCCGGCTGACCGCCCAGCTGAGGCAGGGAATCAATGATTTTAACCTTGGCTTGGCGCAAATGAGCATAAAAAGCTGCGAATAGGCCAACTGGACCGCCGCCGACAATCGTAATATCATACAGTTCAGACATAATCTTCCTCAATCTTTTTAAAATAAACTAGCATTATTGTACCACAAAAAGGGGTTGAAATGTAAGCAAATGTTTCGAAGACATCTTAAAAGCCCCATCAGGGACTTAAAATTAGATTGCAAATAAATCATTGAGGTTTTCAGCCAGCGTTGGGTGGGTGAAGATTTGCTTGCTCAAGTAGGTGTAAGGAATCTTATTATCCATGGCTACAGTCAGGATATTGATAATTTCCTGTGCCCCTGCTGAGAAGATAGTCGCTCCCACGATTTCCTTGGTTTCAGTATTGACAACAGCCTTGAAGGCACCGCGTAAGTCAGCATTGACATGTCCGCGAGGCATTGCTGCGACTGGAATCTCCTTAACTGCAATCGGCAGTCCTTGCTCTTGGGCTTCCTTTTCAGTCAATCCGATTTGAGCCAAAGGCGGTGTGATGAACATGCTGGTAGGGACGTTTTTACGGTCTTCCAGTGTGTAGCTACCGTCGCCAGCCAGATAGCTATAAAGGATACGGAAGTCATCCAGTGAGATATAAGTGAACTGCAGACCGCCATTGACATCGCCCGCTGCAAAAATGCCGGGTACAGATGTTTCCAAGTGCTTGTTGACCTTGATAGCTCCGCGCTCTGTCAGTTCAATGTCAGTATTTTCCAACTGCAGTGGCTCAACATTCGGCTTGCGGCCAGTAGCATAGAGCAGGGCATCAAAGCGGAATTCTCCATCCTCTGTCACAACCACAACTTCAGCACCATCATTTTTAATCTGCTTGGTTTGCACATTTTGCAGGAGCTGGATTCCGTCTTCTTCCATGTACTGCTTAGCTAGAGCAGCGATAGAAGGCTCTACTCGAGGGAGAAAGACAGGTGCAGCATCCAGCACAGTCACCTGACTGCCCAATTTGTTGTAGAGTCCAGCAAATTCTAAGCCGATGTTACCGCCCCCCAGAACTCCTAAGCGTTTAGGAAGTTCCTTCAGATTTTGGATGCCAGTTGAGTCATAGACATGTTCGGTTTCAGTCAGTCCTGGAATTGGCAGGACATTGGAAACAGCACCGGTATTGATGACAATAGTCTCAGCAGTCAGTTCCTCTTTTTCATCGCCAGCTGTGATTTCGATGACTTTATTGGAAAGGAAATGAGCTTCCGCATCGATGATGTCGACACCAGCGCCACTGATTGCTGCGTAGTTCTTTCCATTGAGACGGCTGGTTACAGCATTCTTTTCAGCCATGACTTGGTCGAAACCAAGGCCTTTTTCAGCTGCGACCAGCAAGGTCTTGGTTGGGATGCAGGCGATATTGATACAGGTTCCACCGTACATAGCCTTGCTTCGCTCAATCAAAGCAACTTTTTTTCCTTGGGCCGCCATTTTGGCTGCCAATGTTTTACCGGCCTTCCCAAAGCCGATGACAATTAAATCATAGGTTAACATGATTTACCTCCATTTTTCAAAAAAGATTGTATCACATCTAGTCAGAAATTGCTTATTTCTGCTACGCTTTTTTTCTTCAGTATTTTTAGTCTTTCTTTTTATACAGAATGTCCAATTTTGAGCAAGATTTTCGCAGTTCCAGTCAGTCTGTGTTATACTAAGTTTCGTTATTTATTTTAGGAGGGTAAAATGTCTATTATTACACTGATTTTGGCAAGTTTGGTTGCCTTGGAATTTTTCTATATCCTGTACCTGGAGACCATTGCGACGACTTCTGCAGCGACAGCTCGGGTTTTCGGTATGTCACAAGAGGAGTTGGAGCGGCAGTCGGTCAATACACTTTTCAAAAACCAAGGAGTTTACAACGGATTGATAGCTGTTTTAGTGCTGATTGCGGCCTTTGTGCAGCTTAGTCCGGTTTGGCTGGGAATTTTTATGGTTTATATCATCTTGGTAGCAGCTTACGGTGCAGTGACCAGTGACCCGAAAATCCTGTTCAAGCAGGGAGGGCTGGCTATGCTGACCCTACTTAGTCTATTTTTCTAAAATAGAGTGAGGAAAATTGATTTCCCACTCTTTTTTATATAATGATTGACTTTTTTGTTAGACAAGTGTAGAATAAAATTAGAAATAGCATTATTTAGAAAGCGCGTGGAACGATGAAAAGATCAATTAAACGTTTGCCAGACGGAGAATTTACTATTTTAAAAGTAATTTGGCAGCTGCCTACACCGACGACCTCTGCCCGTATCATGGAAAAGCTGGGACCAGACAATCACTGGAAGCCCCAGACTTTGCTGACAGTCTTGGCTCGCTTGACTGAAAAGGGCTTTTTAGAAAGTGTCCGCAAGGGGCGTGAAAGGCAGTATACAGCCTTGATTTCAGAAGATGAGTATCTGGAAGTTGAGGCTTCGGATTTCTTGAAGCGTCACAGCGGCCGTTCAATGGGCGGTTTTGTCAAAACACTCTTTTCTTCTAACTCCTTTTCGGAAAATGAATTGGATGAGCTGCGCAGTTTGCTCAACCAAGGAAAGTAGGATGGAGGGATAAGCATGAAACAGTTCCTTCTTTCTTTTCTGCTGACCAGTTTGTCAACATCCATTTTAGTGCTTTTGCTTAGTCTACTTTTTACGGCCTTTAAGACTAAGATTTCGGTCAGAGTGAAGTATTTTATTTGGTTTTTGATATTGCTAAGTTTTCTGTTTCCGTTCCGTCCCCAATTTGGCTCAGGCCTGATTCGGCTGAATACAGGATCGGTAGTTCAGACAGCAGTGACTGCTACCCAGACAGGTGGAGCTCAGGGTGCTTCTCCAGCAGTTGAAAAAGCTAGCCAGTCAAATCTCTGGGAGGCTTTTCTGGGTCTGCCTTGGTTTGAGATTCTCTTTGCCATCTGGCTGATTGGCTTTGTCTTTAGTATAGGAAGATACGCTTATTCTTATATTCGCTTCAGAAAGATGCTGAAGCGCTGGGGCACGGAGTTTCAGGACGAAGAAGCGATGGCTCAGCTGCGGGCTGTTCAGCAGGAGATGGGAGTTAAGGGCCGGATTCGTCTGCTCCACTATCCTATGTCCCAAAGTCCTATGCTGCTAGGTTTCAGAGATATTTTAATCGTGCTTCCAGAACTTGACTACACAGAAGAAGAACTGCAGCTGATTTTCAAGCATGAGCTGACCCACTACAAACACCGAGATGTTTTAATCAATCTTTTAGGGATTTTTGCCAAGAGTCTGCACTGGTTTAATCCGGTTGTCCGCTTTGCCTGCCGTGAAACCCAGGAAGCAGGAGAAATGTACTGTGACTACGATGTTCTGAGCTGTAGAGATACAGAGTATCGGACGTTCTACGGTGAAACGATTTTGACCATGATAGACCGCAGTAAGAAGACCCCAATTGCCCTGACGACCTGCTTTTACTCTGACAAGTTTAATCTCAAGCGGCGGATTGTCGGTATTATGGATAACCGCCTGCCTAAGAGGTTTCTGTCTGCTGCTTTTGTAGTGGCCGTTCCTCTCCTTTTGCTCTTGACTAGCTCGGTCTTTGCTCTAGAAAGTCCAGCTGCTCAACAAAGCAAGCCTGTGGCGGGACAAAAACGGCCTCAGGGACTCAGTCACCGTCAGGCTCTAGAGTCCGTCTTAAAAGAGCTGTCTCTTTCTGAAACAGATATTAAAGATTTACAAATTTCGCGTGAGAAAGACACCTATAAAATCCGCTTCTCACATGGGCAAACGGCCCATGAAACCATTGTCAATGCTAAGGATGGAAAACTAATCCAATCCAAGCAGCATACCATTGTCGAAAAGACGGTAACGGTTGAAAAAGAAGTCAGTCCATCCTCGTCTGCTGCATCAACTCCAGCTGATAACAGCTCTACTGCAGGTGCAGGAAATAAGGGAGCAGCGGGCTCTACTGGAGCTAGTACAGCGACAGTTCAAACTCCGACTCAGAACAGTTCCTCTCATACGACAGACACCGATGATCCGGACGATGATGATGACGATTAAATAAAGGATTCTGCCAGTTTAAGTTTCTTAAAAGCTTAGACTGGTAGAATTTTATTATCTTCTCAAAGGGGGATTTAGAAATCCTCCAAGAGCAGTTAGTCATCAGTTTATCTTTATTTTAGGACGATTTTGCTTACAGTTTGCACTTCGTTTCCTAATGCTAAAAAAACTGAAAGATTATTTATCTTTTTTTCTTGACATTCACAAACGACAATTGTAGAATATTTTTATAAACTACATTTGTAGAATGTTTTTGAAAAATACTGCTTGGAAGGGAGAAGAAAGTAAAGCTTATCCAGACGCTTGTAGGATGCAGAGCGGAAGCTCTATTTCTTTTAAAAGCATAAACTACATTTGTAGAATTAAAGGAGAATCCAAATGAAACAAAAGCAAATCCAAACAAACTTCCAACGGATCGAAACGAAGTATATTCTTGACCGAGCAATGCTAGCTCGTCTTGAAGCTGACATGAGGCCTTACCTTACCGCAGATGATTATGCGACATCAACCATTTCCAATGTGTATTTTGATAATGATGAGTTCCAGATGATTCAGGATTCCATTGCCAGAAAAGGTGGTCGTGAAAAGATGCGGATGCGCACTTATGCTGAGCAGCCGAATGATGATAGTCAAGTTTTCTTGGAAATCAAGAAGAAACGTGATGAAGTAGGCTTCAAATACCGTTTAGTTTCCAATCCTCTCTCTGTGACCAACTATATTGTGAATGGTGTGGCAGACCATACTATTTCTGATGACCGGGTCAAGGCAGAAGTAGAACAGTTACAGGAGCGCTATCTAGACTTGAAGCCAAAAATGGTGATTAGTTATGACCGCTACTCTATGAGAGGCTTGGAAGATAAAAAGGTACGTGTGACAGTTGATTCCAACATCCGCTACCGAGATTATGATGTAGATTTAGCTTCAGGTCGCTATGGACTGCCCTTGCTGGAAGATGACAAGGTGATTATGGAAATCAAGGTTCCTGGTCAATATCCTCAGTGGCTGGCTGATATTCTGAACAAATACGGCCTTGAAGACCAGTCCTTCTCAAAATACGGCAAAGCCTATCTGAAAACTAAAGAAAGGCTGACTCAAACAGTCAAGGCCTAAGGGGGTAGTCTATGCTCGATCAGTTATTTAACAGTATCTACTCCTCCACGGAGGTCAAGATTAATCCTTTAGCATTGATTTTTTCACTAGCAACTAGTGTGGTTTTAGGAATTATCTTGGCCAAGGTCTATAAGCGCCAAACCATTTATACTAAGGAATTTGTCGTCACCCTCTCTCTTTTGCCGGCCATTATTTCTATTATCATCTTCTTGGTTAATGGAAATCTGGGTACCAGTGTCGCCGTAGCAGGGACTTTCAGCTTGATTCGTTTCCGGTCGGCCGCAGGTGGCTCCAAGGAGCTCCTAGCCATCTTTATGGCGACGGCTATCGGAATTACAACGGGGATGGGATTTGTAGCATTGGGAATTGTCTTTACTCTAGCTATTTCAGGCATCTGGATGCTCTTTGAAAAGATGAGCTTTACTTCAGTCAGTCAGACCAGACGTTATGTTCAGGTTCAGGTTCCAGCTGATTTTGACTACGAAGTACTCTTTGATGCTATCTTTGAAACGGCTTGTAAATCAGCCGAACTGACCTCTCTCAAGTCGGCTGAAAAGAAGTCTATCAAGCTGGACTATGTTGTTGACTTGAATCCGGATATAAGTGACAGAGAGCTCATTCAGCAGTTCCTATTCTACGATAAGGTTCAGGACATTTCCCTTTCCAAAGCCGCTAAGAAGCGTAAAACTCTCTAAGCAAAAGAAGACCAGCTGCAGCATAGCAGTTGGTTTTCTTGTTTCTATAATAAAAAGGAGCCCACATCATACTTACAGAAAATACTTGACACTCTTTTCTATATGTGGTATGATTATATAGATTTTGGACTTGAAGGGAGTGAAAAAAATGTCAAAAACAGTAGTACGCAAGAATGAATCACTTGATGATGCACTTCGTCGTTTCAAACGTGCGGTTACTAAAGCTGGTACTCTTCAAGAAACACGCAAACGTGAATTCTATGAAAAACCTTCTGTAAAACGCAAACGCAAATCAGAAGCAGCTCGTAAACGTAAAAAATTCTAATTGAACAAAAAAGCAGACTCCGGTCTGTTTTTTGTTTTCACTCTTTGGATAAGGTCGCACCTACTTCCAGTGCGAGTAGCATGGCAAGAAAAAACACTGATTTTCATCAGTGAATTCTCTTTATTTTTTCTCAGCCAACAAAGCTTTGATTTCTTGCAGGACTTCCAATTCAGTTGGTCCAGCTGGCGCTTCTTCAGCTTCTTCCTTCTTCTTAGCAAGGCTTTGTGCTTTTTCAGCAGACTTGACGATGAAGAAGAGAACAGTACCGATTACCAAGAAGTTAATTACAGCGCTCAAGAAGTTACCATAAGCGATCCCGTTCCATTTCAATTGAGAAATTTGCTCCAAGTTTGCAGCTTTCAAAATTGGGTTGAGGAAGAGGGGAGTGATTACGTCAGTAATCAATGAAGTGACGATTGCTCCAAAAGCGTTGGCGATGATCACACCGACTGCCAAATCAATCACGTTCCCACGCAGCAAGAATTCTTTAAGATCCTTTAACATTCTTTCTTTCCTTTCAAGAATTTATTAATGAGATTATATTATAGCTTATTTATATGACATCTACAAGATATTTGTTTGTCAAATATTTTACATTTGCTTCATTTTAGTATAAAATATAGAATGATATTCTATGATAAATTGGAGGTATTGTCTTTTGATTGATAAAGAAATCATTTCTGAAATTAAAAACAGCGTCAATATCGTCGATGTCATAGGAGAAACGGTGGCCTTGACCAAGGCTGGGCGGAATTTCCTGGGACTCTGTCCCTTTCATGGCGAAAAGACGCCCTCTTTTAACGTTGTAGAGGACAAGCAGTTTTATCACTGTTTTGGCTGCGGCAAGTCGGGCGATGTCTTCAAATTCATTGAGGATTATCGAGGCGTTTCCTTTATGGATGCTGTGCAGATTGTAGCAGATCGGGCAGGGATTCCCTTGGCTGTAGAGACAGCGGGCAACGACCGACCGAGACAAAGCCATCCGCATCAGGCTCTCTACGATATCCATACCGAGGCAACGAAATTTTACCATGCGGTTCTGATGACGACCAAGATGGGAGAGGAAGCGCGGGCTTATCTCTACCAGCGGGGTCTGACAGATGATGTTCTTAAGCATTTTCAAATCGGGCTGGCTCCTAATGAGGGGAATTATCTTCATAAGAGTATGGCTGGCAAATTTGATGAGAATACCATCATGAACTCGGGCCTCTTCAATCTGGCGGAGAATAATCTGGTCTATGATGCTTTTCAGAACCGGATTATGTTTCCCCTGACCAATGACAGCGGGCAGGTTGTGGCCTTTTCCGGACGGATTTGGCAGTCAGCGGCTACTGATGGTCATCAGGCCAAGTACAAAAACAGTCGCAGCACCGCTATTTTCAATAAAAGCTACGAGCTCTATCATCTGGATAAGGCCAAGCCGGTTATCAAGAAGAGCCATGAGGTCTATCTGATGGAAGGCTTCATGGATGTGATTGCGGCTTATCGGGCCGGGATTGAGAATGCTGTGGCCTCAATGGGAACAGCTCTGACGCCTGAGCATGTCCAGCATCTAAGCAAGTATTGCAAGAAGATTATCCTGTCTTACGATGGAGATAGGGCAGGGCAGGCAGCGACTGCTAAGGCTTT
The DNA here is from genome assembly GCF_031142805.1 of Streptococcus sp. IsoGale022. Lineage (NCBI taxonomy): Bacteria > Bacillati > Bacillota > Bacilli > Lactobacillales > Streptococcaceae > Streptococcus > Streptococcus sp. IsoGale022. The sequence goes on from NZ_JAKZJI010000006.1 coordinate 98,128, forward strand.
AGATGAGCTGAAAGATATGACGGTGGAAATTGTTCGGATTCCGGATAATTTGGACCCCGATGAATTTCTCGCTAAAAATTCTGAGGAAGACTTGCAGCATTTGCTGAGTAAAACGCGAATAAGTAATGTGGAGTTTCTGCTGCATCATCTGAAACCAGATAATATTGAAAATCTACAGGCTCAGATTGAGTTTGTAGAGAAGATGGCGCCGATTATTGCGAAGACCAATTCCATCACAGCGCAGAACTCCTATATTTACATGCTGGCTGAGCTGCTGCCAGACTTTGACTATCAGCAGGTGGAGCAGACGGTAAATAACAGCCGGCTGGCTGAGCGCTCTAGTCGCAGTCAGGAGGCGCCGATTCAGCAGTCTCAACCAGTCGTCATGCAATTTTCGCCTTCGAACCGGCTGAGTCGTCTGATGAGGGCGGAAAATCATATCTTCCACCGCATGATGCATCATCCTTTGATTTTGAACCAATATCGGCTGAGAGAAGACTTTTTCTTTGACTCTGAGGAGTTACAGGCCTTGTATGAGATTTTGCTGGCAAATGGTGAGGTGACACCGCAAGATTTGTCCCAGCTGCCAGATCATGTCCAGCAGGCTTGGTACCGCGTCTTAGAAGAAGATTTGCCTGATGAGGTTTTGGAAGATGAATTGAAAGAAGTGGAAGAAACAAGAGAGCGGGAGATTTTGCGCAAGCATAATCAGTTTATTAGTAAGAAGATTCGAGAAGCCTCTCACAGCGGAGATACGGATACAGCCTTGTCTGAGCTAGAGCGCTTGATTGAGCAAAAAAGAAGAATGGAGTAGGAATGGCTACAAAACAAAAAGAAGTAACAACATTAGACGTTCAAATTGCAGAATTTATCCGCAACCACAAGCAGACAGGAGTTGCGACAGATGATGAAATCAATGACCAACTGGTCATTCCTTTCACTTTGGACGCTGATGGGATTGAGGATTTGCTGCAGCGCATCCAGGATGCTGGTATCTCAATTACAGATAAAGAAGGAAATCCCAGCGCGCGCGTCTTAAATAACGAAGAGGAAGAAGCGGAGCTGACGGATGAAGAGCTCTTAGGCAGCAATTCAGCCAAGGTCAATGACCCGGTCCGCATGTATCTGAAAGAAATCGGGGTTGTGCCGCTTCTCAGCAATGAAGAAGAGCAGGAGCTGGCTATCTTGGTAGAACAGGGAGACTTGGAGGCCAAGCAGCGTCTGGCTGAGGCCAATCTTCGTCTGGTTGTTTCCATTGCTAAGCGCTATGTCGGCCGTGGTATGCAGTTCCTTGACTTGATTCAAGAAGGAAATATGGGGTTGATGAAGGCCGTTGATAAGTTTGACTACACCAAAGGATTTAAGTTTTCAACTTATGCAACTTGGTGGATTCGTCAAGCCATTACCCGTGCGATTGCTGACCAAGCTCGGACTATTCGGATTCCGGTCCATATGGTGGAAACCATTAACAAGCTGGTCCGCGAGCAACGTAATCTCTTGCAGGAATTAGGGCAAGACCCAACACCAGAGCAAATCGCTGAGCGGATGGATATGACACCTGACAAGGTTCGTGAGATTCTCAAGATTGCTCAAGAGCCGGTTTCTCTGGAGACACCTATCGGTGAAGAAGATGACAGTCATCTGGGAGACTTTATCGAAGACGAAGTGATTGAAAACCCAGTCGACTATACAACTCGTGTCGTCCTTCGTGAGCAGCTGGATGAAGTATTGGATACGCTGACAGACCGCGAAGAAAACGTCCTACGTCTGCGCTTTGGTCTGGACGACGGCAAAATGCGGACCCTGGAAGATGTCGGCAAGGTCTTCAATGTCACCCGCGAGCGGATTCGCCAGATTGAAGCCAAGGCCCTGCGTAAACTCCGCCATCCAAGCCGCAGCAAACCACTCAGAGACTTTATCGAAGATTAAGAAATGAAAAGAAGCGTGAGGCGGTTCTCTTTCAGCAGGAAGTGTTAAGTCAGCAATCCTAACTGAAAGCAAAAGCCCCCTCGAGCTAACTTGAAATTTCTGCTATATCTATAAGGAGGATATTGCATGCCAGAAAAAAAATACAGCCCTGAAGAAGTTGAAAAAATCAAAACACGTATTTTAGAGAGCTTGGAGCAGGTCATTGACCCAGAGCTGGGGATTGATATTGTCAATCTAGGTCTAATCTATGAAATCCGTTTTGATGAGACCAATGGGGAAACAGAAATCGATATGACCCTGACAACCATGGGATGCCCTCTGGCGGATCTTCTGACTGACCAGATCTATGATGCTATGTCAGATGTTCCAGAGGTTACCAAGACTGATGTTAAGTTGGTTTGGTACCCAGCTTGGACGGTGGAAAAGATGAGCCGCTATGCTCGGATTGCTTTGGGGATTCGCTAAGAACTGATAGTAAGTGCTGGCCTGCTGTATGCAGGCTTTTGCTTTTTTTAGTAGATTCTGTTATAATGTTCCTATTGTCTTGGGGTCGTTACGGATTCGACAGGCATTATGCGGCACATTTTGCAACCCATCTAGCGGATGTAAAACGCCAGTTAAATATAACTGCAAAAAATAACAATTCTTACGCTGTAGCTGCCTAAAAACCAGCCAGCGTGACCCGATTCGGATTGCTTGTGTCTGATGACAGGTCTTATTATGAGCAAGCTACGGCAAGGTCTAGTCTAGGGATTTTGCAAGAGATTGATAGACTCGCTTGACTTGGGCTTGAGCTATGTGTCAAAGTTAAGTTAAATCAATACATAGCCTATGGTTGTAGACAAATGTGTTAGCAGGTGTTTGGACGTGGGTTCGACTCCCACCGGCTCCATTATTTTAAAATCTTTCTAAAGCGTTGAGAAATCAGCGTTTTTTGCTTTTACAATGTCCAGGAAATCTTGATTTCTATCTGAAAAAGTAATACAATGATGTTAGTGATGACAAAGGAAATATTGGTATTTCTAATTGGTCAATTTCATAAGTATTAAGGGAAGTTGGATATGAGTTTTTTTAAGAATCTGTTTGGTAAGAAACAAGAGCAAGAGGAAGAGAAAGTAGAAAAGATAGAAGAAGCAGTGCTTGATGTACCTTCTGAGGAACCTTTTCCTAGTGAGTGGGGATCTTTCTCAACCTATATAGATGACAAGCTAGCTAGCATCCGTCTGAATCTTGCCTTGGCTGATGAGGCTCCCTATCCTCTCTATGCCTATGCTATGAGGCTCAAAGTAACGCTCCTCCAGTACGATGGGGAGACGGGTTTTCCATCTAGTGATGAGTTTAAGGAGCTGAATGTGATTGAGGATCGGCTTTCTGAGGCTTTAGGCCAGGTCGGAGGCATTCATGTTGGTGTGATTACGACAGATGGAAATATTGAGTTTTACTACTATTTGCAAGATAAGAAAAGCCATCTGGAGCCGATTGCAAACGTGATGCGCGACTTTCCAGACCGCCGCTATGACTCAGCAACCCTAGAAGATGAGGAGTGGGATCAGTACTTTGATTTTCTCTATCCTAATGAATACGAGTATCAGACCATTCTCAACCAGCGGGTCTGGTACCAGCTGGAGCAGGACGGCGATGACCATAGTCAGGAGCGCGAGATTGACCATTGGGCCTATTTTGCTTCTGAGGAAGACCGAGATGGTTTTCTAAAGGAAGTAGAAGAGCTGGGTTACAGTCTGGTATCTGCTGAAAAGGTAGAAGATGCGGATAAACCTTACCAGCTACACGTGATTCGTATGGATACGACGGAAATCTTTGATTTGAACCAGAATGTTTGGACTTTAGTTGAATTTGTGAAAAAATTTAACGGAAACTATGGCGGTTGGGGCTGTAATGTGGTATAATGGTTAAAGTTTTGAGAAAGCTGGACTTTCTCTTTTGTGGAAGATTACTCAAGAGGCTTAAGAGGCTGTGTTGGAAACGCAGTAGGCGTGTAAAAGCGTGCGTGGGTTCGAATCCCATGTCTTCCGTCATAAGATACAAGAAACGCTGTTTGGCGTTTTTTCTATTGCAAAAGTTTATGGAAGAAAGGCGATTCTTTTTAAATATGAATATCTTTGGAAATACTTGAAAACAATTTCAGCAAAAAAAAATAAGTATTTTATTGTTCATTTTATTTAATAGTGTGGTAAAATGAGAGTAATAGAGTTCTAAAAGGATATAAATTAAAGGGAGAATTATGTTTTTTAAACGTCAAAAAGGTAAGTACCACGAAGTAGAGCGTGTGACTCGTTTTAAGTTGATTAAATCGGGTAAGCATTGGCTGCGTGCTGCGACATCACAGTTCGGCCTTTTTAGATCAATGAGAGGGGGAGGCCTTTCATCGATCGAGCTCAAGGTAACGGAAGAACAAGTTACCGATAAGAAGAGCGGCATAGACTTTTTGAGGGGCATTGTCGCCACGGGGGCCGTGCTGGGTGGAGCTGTTGTGACAAACACAATCGTCCATGCGGAAGAAGATCAGGCTCTGGAAAAAGTCATTGACACGACAGACGTTTTAGCGACACGTGGTGAAACAGTTTTAGGAGAAGAAAGCAGTGCTGCTGAGGCAGTAACCGCAACGGCAAGCTCACATACTGAGTCAGAGTCTGTATCAGATACATCCTCAGCCAGTGCCAGTGCTTCTGTCAGTGCGTCTATCTCTGCCAGCATCTCAGCTTCAGAGTCAATGTCACAGTCTAGCTCTGCCTCTGTCAGTGCCAGCACATCTCAATCAGTCTCAGATTCCTTAAGTGTATCTGAGTCTCTTTCAGTGTCTTCAAGTACATCTGATTCAATGAGTGCAAGCACTAGTGTATCAGAGTCAGTCTCAGCCAGTCAGACCTCTACTACCTCTACATCAGATAGTGCTAGATCCGAAAGCAGCCAGCAGTCGACAGAAGCTTCTAGCCAAACTAGACGTAGAAGAACGCGTCGGGATGTAACGGACTCAGGTCCTAATGTCGAATATCGTGATATTAAAGGCGATATGATTCAAGGTGTTACTACAAGTTTTGATGATGTTAATCGACTTTTGACTTGGACGATAACTCTGACACCAAGACAGGTAAAGACTAACTTTGGTGCACTTGTATCTATCAGTGGCAACCAGGAAACTCGTACAGTAACGATTAATGGTAAAAATGCTGCAAATGGTGGAGTTTACAATTCAGGCGGTGCTTGGAATCTATATACAGGTGAATCTGTCAGCGATAATATTCTAAGAATTACTACGCGCGTAAATGATGCTGGTGGTGAAGTCAAGCTAGGCCTCCGCTTAGTAACTAGCGATAAGAAAATTACCAATAAAAATCTACCGCTTGAGTTTGAACAAGTTGCTGCTACGACAAATGGAAGTTGGGATAAGGCAGGATTTAATACAACTGTTGCGGAAAAGGATACGGAAGCTCCCCAAGTGAAATCTGGGGATTATGTAGTATATCGTGGTGAATCCTTTGAATTTAATGTAGAAACTACCGACAATAGTGGTCAAGTTAATAGAGTTGTCATCCGAAATGTTGAAGGCGGTCCTCAGAGTACTTATCTTTCTCCTAATTGGGTACAATATTCTACAGAGAATTTAGGACAACCGGGTAATGCTACAGCACAGAACCCACTTCGAACTAGAATGTTTGGTTTGGTTCCTACAGATACAGTTATTGGTTATTATACTCGTTATATAGTTGCGTGGGACCCTTCAGGAAATGCCACTCCAATGGTAGATAATCCTAATCGGAATGGACTCGAAAGATTTATCCTTACTGTTAAAAGTCAAAATGAAAAATATGACCCTGCAGATCCATCTATAACTTATGTAAATGATGTTTCTAGGTTATCTCCAACTGAGAGAAATGCTGTCGCTGCTGCGGTCAGAGCAGCAAATCCTGATATACCAGCTGCAGCTACGATTACTGTTGCTGCAAACGGAACGGTTACCATTACTTATCCAGATAGATCTACAGATACTATTTCTGCGGATAGAGTAGTAAAGGATTTTGCATCAAGTCGTTCAGCTTTAACGTCTGCGTCAACATCCGCCTCAACGAGTGCTTCTATGTCTGCTAGTACCTCTGCGTCCCTAAGTGCGTCGACCTCTGCGAGCCAGTCTATTGTAGATAGCAAATCGGCTTCTGTAAGTGCAAGTACCTCGGCTTCCACAAGTGCATCTGTATCC